>NZ_JBEYYT010000681.1:0-3599 GCF_040645715.1 Spirillospora sp. NPDC046719
CCCCCCCCCGCCCGCCCCCCCGCCCGCCCCCGCCCCCGCGGCCGCCGCCGCCGCCGCCCAGCTGGCCGCCGAACGCGAGCGCGACCGGATCGCCTCCCGCGAGGGCGAGCTGCTCGCCGCGCTGGAGACCGCCCGGACCGAGCTCGTCGGCCTGCACGGCCGGCTGTCGGAGACCGAGACCGTCGTCGAGGGGCAGCGGATCGAGGCCGCCGCCGCCCGGCGCGCCGCCGACGACCTGCGCGCCGCCGTCCGCGACGCCGAGACCCAGCGCGGGCAGGCCGTCGCCGACCGCGACCAGATCCAGGCGCGCGCCCGCGAGGCCGAGGAGCGCAACTGGGACCTGTCGCGCGCCAACGAGGAGCTGCGCGCCGCCGTCCAGACCCTCACCGCCGAACGGGACGCCGCGCGCGCCGAGGCCGACCGCGCCCGCCGCCGCGTCGACGCGCTCACCCGCCCGGCGGACCCGCGCCCGGACGGCCGGCCCGCCGCCGACCGGGAGCCGCCGACCGGCCTGCACCCCCTGCCCCCGCTGAACGGGTCCTCGCTGAACGGGGCTCCGCTGAACGGGTCCGCGCGGGGCGGGTCCTCGCTGGACGGCACCGACCCGCTCGCGGTCAACGGCCACCGCCTTCCCCACGCCGGCTGACCATCCGCCGGCGTACCGGCCAGAAAAGGAGGTGAGGCCCTTCTCCACACGGCACTGGCCCTGAACCGGCCGCCGCACCGCACCGGGGTGGTGGGGCGGCCGGTACGCCGGGCCCGGCCCGCCCGCGGGTCAGGGCCGGTTCGTGCGCAGGTATTCGGTGTAGTCCAGCGCGCCCGCGCGGACCGCCGCGTGCACGGCGCGCGCCACCCGGGCGCCCCACACCGAACGGGGACCGGCGAACGGCTCCTCCGCGCCCGACGTCCGGGCCGCCACACAGATCGCGTCCGACGCGGTGCCCGTGCAGGGGTAACCCGCCTCCAGGAGCGCCTGCGTCTTGGCCTCCGTCGCGGTGACCACGGCGTTCACCAGCGCGGCATCGCTCAACGCGACCGGCACCGCGACGACGATGTTGATCGTCCCCGGGCGCCACGCCGTCCCGTGCTCCGACGGCTCCGGAGCGGGCTCCGGCTCCGGCGACGGCGGCGGCACGTCGACGTGCAGCGGCGCCAGCTCCGGGTCGGCGGCCCCCTCGGGCGCCGCCGCCCACGTCGGCACGCGGAGCCCGACCGTCGCCGACGCGGCGACGCCGCCGTCCTCGCGCCGCATCGTCCGGGCGACGGACGCGGCGGTCAGCATCCCGACACCCGGACCGTCCAGCCCGAACGACGCGGCCAGCTCCGCCAGGTGGACGACCGGGTCCGTCCGCGCGTACCGGCCGCGGACCTGCGCGTTCAGCACCCAGCCCAGGGGCCCGATCCCGCCGCCGAGCATCGCCGACGACACCGCCCGCCACCCGCCGCCCGCGCGCCACACCGTCGTGGCGAGCCGCGCGCCGTCCTCGTCCCGCCAGACCAGCTCGATGTTCACGGACGCTCCAGGGACAGCAGGGGCCGGCCGTCCGGCCCCGGAAGGACGTGCACGCGGGCGTCGAAGTGCTCCTGGATCGCCGCCCTGGTCAGCACCTCGCCGGGCGTTCCCGCCGCCGCGACCCGGCCGCCCGACAGCAGCACCAGGCCGTCGGCGTACTGCCCGGCCAGCGTGAGGTCGTGGATCGTCGTCACGACGGTCAGCCCGTCCGACAGTCGGAGCTGGTCGATCAGCTCCATCACCTGCTGCTGGTGCCCGATGTCCAGCGCCGTCGTCGGCTCGTCCAGCAGCAGCACCGACGTCTGCTGCGCCAGCGCGCGCGCCAGCACCACACGCTGCCGCTCGCCGCCGGACAGATGGTCGAGCGGACGGTCCGCAAGCCCCTCCAGGTCGAGGCGGTCGAGGACCTCCCTCGCGATGGCGCGGTCGCGCGCGCTCTCGCGGCCCAGATGCGGGATGTAGGGGGACCGCCCCAGCAGCGTGTAGTCGAACACCGTCATCCCGACCGGGAGGTTTGGGCTCTGCGGCGCGTACGCCACCAGCCGGGCGCGCTGCCGCGGCTTCATCGCCGCCAGGTCCGCGCCCGCCACCGCGATCTCGCCCGCGCTCGGCAGCAGCCCGAGCACCGCCCGCAGCAGCGTCGACTTCCCCGCGCCGTTCGGCCCGATCACCGCTGTCCACGACCCCGCCGCGACCTCCAGCGACACGTCCTTCAGCACCGGACGGCCGCCCAGCGCCACGTCCAGGCCCCGCACCGCGACCGTCACGTCTCCACCTGCCGCCGGCTCGCCCGCAGCACCGCCACGAAGAACGGGCCCCCGACGAACGCCGTCACCACGCCGAGCGGCAGCTCGCCCGGCGCGATCACCGTCCGGGCCACCAGGTCGGCCAGCTCCAGGAACGCGGCCCCGCCGAGCAGCGACAGCGGCAGCACCACCCGGTACGAGCCGCCCGCCAGCCGCCGCACCGCGTGCGGCACCACGATCCCGACGAACCCGATCAGCCCGCTCACCGCCACCGCGCTCGCCGTCGCCAGCGACGCCGCCACCAGCACCGTCAACCGGACCCGCGCCGCCGACAGCCCGAGCGAGGCCGCCTCCTCGTCGCCCACGCTCAGCACGTCCAGCAGCCGCCCGTGCGCGAGCAGCACCACCGTCGAGACCAGCGAGTACGGCGCGACCAGCGCCAGCTGGTGCCAGTCCGCCGAGCCGACCCCGCCGAGGATCCACGAGTAGATCCGCTGCAGCTCCTCCGCCTTCACCTGCTGCAGGAACGTCTGCACCGCCGACAGGAACGACGACACCGCCACCCCTGCCAGCACCAGCGTCGCCGCCCGGTTCCCGCGCCCCGCCGTGCTGCCCAGCGCGTACGCCATCGCCACGCCGAGGATCGCGCCCGCGAACGCCGCCAGCGGCACCCCGTACCCCGGGTCGCCCGGCACCACGACGATCACCAGCGTGGCGCCGACGCCCGCGCCCGCCGCCGCGCCGAGCAGGTACGGATCGGCCAGCGGATTGCGGAACACGCCCTGGTACCCGGCGCCGGCCATCGACAGCATCCCGCCGACCAGCGCCGCCATCAGCACCCTCGGCACCCGCAGCTGGAACAGCACGTTCTCGTCGACGACGCTGAACCCGCTGTCGACGTGCACGAATGGGATCTTGTCGGCCAGCGCCTCGAGGATGCCCGTGACGGGAAGCCCGGCCGCGCCGACCACCAGGCCCGCCAGCAACGTCGCAGCCAGCAGGACCAGCGCCACGGCCAGCGGCAGCGCCCGCAGCCGCCCTCGCACGCGCGGCCCGGAGTCCTTCTCCCGGCGCCGTCGTTCCGCTGCGGGCGTCGTCCCGCGCGGGCGTCGGCGACCACGTACCGGGACGTCCTCGCCCTGTCCCCGGACGTCTTCGGCGTCCGTCGGGACGTCTCTCGCGTCCCGTGGGACGTCTTCGGTGTCCTGCGGGACGTCTTCCGCGTCCGCGGAGACGTCCGCGGAGACGTGCCCCGGCCCCCCCGTGGGGGGGGGCGGGGGCGGCGGCCGGGCCCGGGGGGGGATAGGTAGTGCACACCGCAGTAAAACACACACCGGAAA
>NZ_JBEYYT010000682.1:0-3590 GCF_040645715.1 Spirillospora sp. NPDC046719
CGCGGATCGCGAGCCGCGCTCCGAGCGCCGCGCGCGCACGGCCGACGAGCCGCGTCGCGAGCAGCGAGTGCCCGCCCAGGTCGAAGAAGTCGTCGTCGACGCCCGCGCCCGGCGCGTCGAGCACCTCGGCGAACAGCGTGCAGAGCACCCGCTCGATCGGCGTGCGCGGCGGGCGGCCCCCGGCGCGGCGCGCACCGTCCCGGCCCGGGTCGGGCAGGGCGCGGCGGTCGAGCTTCCCGTTCACCGTGAGCGGGAGCGCGTCCAGCGTCACGACGGCGCTCGGCACCATGTAGCCGGGCAGCTTCCGCTTCAGGCTCTCCCGGACGCGGGCGCCCAGCACGCCGTGGTCGCGTGCCGCCACCGGATCGTTCGCGTACGCCGACGGCGGACGGCCGGGCTCGGCCGGGACGTGCGCCGCTCCCCCGCCGAAGACGGCGTCGTACCGCCCGGCCTGCGCGGATGGCGTCAGGACAGCGTCCGGGCACAGCGCGTGCAGCGCCTCCGGTTCGATCCCTGCCGGCGCGGCGGCGAGCGCCTCGCGCGCCTCGTCCGGGGACGCGCCGGCCCGCAGCGCCTCCAGCGCCGCGATCTCGCCGGACAGCCTCGCGTCGGGGATGCCCGTCACGCGCAGCGGCCCCCCGGTCCACGCGGACTCGGCGCCGGCGGTGCGCGCCGCGTCGGCGGGCACGCCGTCGCGCAGCGCCAGCAGCGCGCGGACGGCGGGAGGACCGTCGAGCCCATCCAGGGCGGTCCAGTCCACGGCGGGCGTCTCGGGAACCGGCGGGACGTCCGGTCCGGGCTTCCAGAGGACGGCGTCGTAGCGGTGGCGGGTCAGCTCGTTGTGGTGGACGCCCCGCTTGGTGAGGACGTCCACGCGCGCGGGGCCGTCCAGAGCGGTGAAGAAAGCCGGGTCGAGAAGGAGTTCCTTCTCCATCCGCACGGCGCGTTCGACGGCGCGGAGGTCGGTGTCTCCGCGTCCGAGCCGGATCGCGGCGTGGAAGCCGTGGACCGTCCGCAGGTCGCGGACGTCGCCGACGAAGAGCCGCCCGCCGGGGGCGAGCAGCCGCATCGCCTTGGCGACGACGTCTTCGAGGTAGCCGGCGCCGGGGAAGTACTGGACGACCGAGTTGATCACGATCGTGTCGAAGTGCGCTTCGGGAAGGCCCTCGGTGTCGTGGGCGGGGCGGTGGCTCAGCCGGACGGGCGAGTCCGGTCCGAGGTCGGCGCGCAGCTTGGCGATGACGGGCTCGGAGAAGTCCGTCCCCCAGTACTCCTCGCAGTCCGGGGCGAGCCGGGTGAGCAGCAGGCCGGCGCCGACGCCGATCTCCAGGACCCGGCGGGGCCGCAGCGCGCGGATCCGGTCGACGGTCGTGTCCCGCCATTCGCGCATCTCGGCGAGCGGGATCGGCGCGCCGTCGTAGCTGCTGTCCCAGCCGGCGAACTCCTCGTGGTGCACGACCGTGCCGACCTCGGTGTATTCGGCGTCGTAGATCTGCCGCCACTCGGCGAGCCGCTCGTCGGCGGCGCCGTCGCGGGTCCCGTCCGGGACGACGTAGCCGATGATCCGCCGGACGCCGGGGACGCCGGTGTCCGTGGCGACGACGGCGGCCTGCCCGACGCCGGGCTCGGCGGCGAGCGCGGCCTCGATCTCGCCGAGCTCGACGCGGTACCCGCGGATCTTCACCTGGTCGTCGGTGCGGCCGAGGAAGTCGATGTTCCCGTCCTCGCGGACGCGGACGAGGTCGCCCGTCCGGTACATGCGTCCGCCGGTGAACGGGTCGGCGACGAAGCGCTCGGCGGTCAGGTCGGGGCGGCCGAGGTAGCCGCGGGCCAGCCCGGCGCCCGCGATGTACAGCTCGCCGGGGGTGCCGGGCGGGACGGGCCGCAGCCACGCGTCGAGGACGTGGGCGCGGGTGTTCCAGATCGGCTTGCCGACCGTGGGGGTCGCGCTGTCCTCGGTGCCGCCGCCGAGCGTGTTGATCGTGTACTCGGTGGGGCCGTACAGGTTGTAGCCGAGGACGCCGTCCGCCCCGGCGAGCCGGTCCCAGACGGACGCGGGGACGGCCTCGCCGCCGAGCAGGACGAGCGGCGGCCGGTGCCCGCCGTCGAGGAGCCCCTCGTCCAGCAGCTGCTGGGCGTAGGTGGGGGTCACGTTGATGACGTCGACGCGGTGCTCGCGCAGGTAGGCGGTGAGCGCCTCGGCGTCGCGCCGCAGGTCCTCGTCGCAGACGTGCACCTCGTGGCCCTCGATGAGCCACAGCAGCTCCTCCCACGACATGTCGAAGGAGAACGACACGGTGTGCGCGATCCGCAGCCGCCGACCCGCGGCCCGCACCACGGGGTCGAAGATGTTCGCGCGGTGGTTGAACTGCATGTTCGTCAGGCCCCGGTACGGGGTGACGACGCCCTTCGGGCGGCCCGTCGAGCCCGACGTGTAGATCACGTAGGCGGGGTGGTCGAGGCGTCCGGGGGTGCCGGGCGCGAAGCCGGGCAGCTCGCCGGGTTCGACGTCGGTATCGGGCAGTGCGGCGAGCGCCCGCGCGGTGCCGGGGTCGTCCAGGGCGAGGGCGGTCCCGGTGAACGCGAGGCCGCCGGCGATGTCGCGGTGCGAGACGAGCACCGCCGGGGACGCGTCCGCGATCATGTAGTCGAGCCGGTCGGCCGGGAGGTCGAGTTCGAGCGGCAGGTACGCGGCGCCGGTGCGCAGCACGGCGAACAGCGCGACGACCATCTCGGCGGAGCGCGGCAGGGCGAGCGCGACGACGCGCTCCGGGCCTGCCCCGTTCGCCAGGAGCAGCCGCGCGAGACGGTTGACCTCGGCGTTCAGCTCCCCGTAGGTGAGGCGGACGTCCGGCAGCGAGACGAGCGCGGTGTCGCCGGGCCGCTCGGCGGCGCGTTCGGCGAGGAGTTCGGCGACGGTCTGCTCGGGGACGGGGTGCCACGCCTCGTCCCGGTCGCGCCGCAGGCGTTCGCGTTCCCCGGGAAGCAGCAGGTCGAGCCGGTGGCACGGCGCTCCGGGCGCGCCGGCGATCTGCGTGAGGACCCGGACGTACCGGTCGGTGACGCGCTCGGCCTCCGCCTCGGTGAACGCGTCGCCCCGGTACATGACGCGGAGGGCGGCGCCCGGGTCGACGACCACGGTCAGCGGGTAGTGGGTGGCGTCGCGGACCTCGCGCCCGGTGACGCGCAGGGCTCCGTCCGGCCCGAAACCGCGGCCCGTGGGCATGCCGGGGAAGTTCTGGAAGACGAACAGCGTGTCGAACAGCGTGCCGAGGCCGGTGGCGCGCTGCACGTCGGCGAGCGCGACGTAGGAGTGGTCGAACAGCTCCGACTGCGCCGCCTGGACCCGTCCGAGCACCCCGGCCACCGGGTCGGAAGGGCCGGCCTGCACGCGGATCGGGACGGTGTTGAACAGCAGGCCGACCATGGACTCCACGCCGTCCACATCCGGGTGGCGGCCGGAGACGGAGGCGCCGAACACCACGTCGTCGCGGCCGGTCATCCCCATCAGCGTCAGGCCCCACGCCGTCTCGAAGAGGGTGCCGGGGGTGACGCCGTGGTCGCGCGCGACCGCGTGGAGCCGGTCGGCG
>NZ_JBEYYT010000683.1:0-3586 GCF_040645715.1 Spirillospora sp. NPDC046719
CGGAGCTCTAGCGGAGCGCGAAACAGCCCGCCCGTCGCAACGGGGGTTCCAGGGGGTCGCCCCCCTGGAAAGATTCAGTCCTCGAACGCCTCCGGCGGGGGGCAGGAGCAGACGAGGTTGCGGTCGCCGTAGGCCTGGTCGATGCGGCGGACCGGGGGCCAGTACTTGGTCTCGCGGAGCGCGGGGACGGGGTAGGCGGCCTCGTCGCGGGTGTAGGCGTGCTTCCAGTCGTCGGAGACGAGGCAGGCGGCGGTGTGCGGGGCGTTCTTGAGCGGGTTGTCCTCGCGGTCGTAGCCGCCGTCGGCGACGCGCTGGATCTCCCGGCGGATCTCGATCATGGCGTCGCAGAACCGGTCGAGCTCGGCGAGGTCCTCGGACTCGGTGGGCTCGATCATCAGGGTGCCGGCGACGGGGAAGGAGAGCGTCGGGGCGTGGAAGCCGTAGTCGATGAGGCGCTTGGCGACGTCCTCGGCGGTGATGCCGGTCTCCTTGGTGATCTTGCGGAGGTCGGCGATGCACTCGTGGGCGACGAGGCCGTTGCGGCCGGTGTAGAGGATCGGGTAGTGCGGGCCGAGGCGGGCGGCGAGGTAGTTGGCGCCGATGATGGCGCCCTCGGTCGCGGCGCGCAGGCCGTCCGGGCCCATCATCGCGATGTACGCCCAGGAGATCGGCAGGATGCCCGCGGAGCCCCACGGCGCGGCGGAGATCGGGCCGACGCCGGTGCCGGCGGGGCCGGCCTCCTCGCGGAGCGGGTGGTTCGGCAGGAACGGGGCGAGGTGCTCGCGGACGCCGATGGGTCCGACGCCGGGGCCGCCGCCGCCGTGCGGGATGCAGAAGGTCTTGTGCAGGTTGAGGTGGGAGACGTCGGAGCCGAACTCGCCGGGGCGGGCGAGGCCGACGAGGGCGTTGAGGTTGGCGCCGTCGACGTAGACCTGGCCGCCGGCGGCGTGGACGGCGGCGCACACGTCGGTGATCGACTCCTCGAACACGCCGTGCGTGGACGGGTACGTCACCATGATCGCGGCGAGCCGGTCGCCGTGCTTTTCGATCTTGGCGTGCAGGTCGTCGAGGTCGACGTTGCCGCCCTCGTCGCACTTGACGACGACGACGCGCATGCCCGCCATGACGGCGCTGGCGGCGTTGGTGCCGTGCGCCGAGGACGGGATGAGGCACACGTCGCGGTGCTCGTCGCCGCGGGAGGCGTGGTAGCCGCGGATGGCGAGGAGGCCGGCCAGCTCGCCCTGGGACCCGGCGTTCGGCTGGACGGACACCTTGGCGTACCCGGTGATCTCGGCGAGGGCGTCCTCCAGCTCGCGGATCAGCTCGAGGTAGCCGGCGGCCTGGTCGACCGGCGCGAACGGGTGGAGGTTCGCGAACTCGGGCCAGGTGATCGGCTCCATCTCGGCGGTGGCGTTCAGCTTCATCGTGCAGGAGCCGAGCGGGATCATCGAGCGGTCGAGCGCGATGTCCTTGTCCTGGAGCCGGCGCAGGTAGCGCAGCATGGCGGTCTCGGAGCGGTGCGCGTGGAAGACCGGGTGGCTGAGGTAGGGGCTCTCGCGGCGCAGGCCGTCGGGGATGGCCTCCTCGGCGCCGCCGATCTCGGCGGGCACGCCGAACGCCTCGAGGACGGCGGTGACGTGCTCGGGGAGCGTCGTCTCGTCGCAGGCGACGGCGACGTGGTCGGCGCCGGAGGGCCGCAGGTTGATCCCGCGCTCGCGGGCGGCCGCGACGACCTCGGCGGCGCGGCCGGGGACGCGGGCGAGGACGGTGTCGAAGAACGCGCCGTGGACGACCTCGACGCCGCCGGCGCGCAGGCCCGCGGCGATCTCGGCGGCGCGGCGGTGCGTCCGCTGGGCGATCGCGGCGAGGCCCTCGGGGCCGTGGTAGACGGCGTACATGCTCGCCATGACGGCGAGGAGGACCTGCGCGGTGCAGATGTTGCTGGTGGCCTTCTCGCGGCGGATGTGCTGCTCGCGGGTCTGCAGGGCGAGGCGGTACGCGGTGGCGCCGTCGGCGTCGACGGACACGCCGACGAGGCGTCCGGGCAGCTGCCGCTGGATGCCCTCGCCGACCGCCATGTAGCCGGCGTGCGGGCCGCCGAACCCGTACGGGACGCCGAACCGCTGCGCGGAGCCCACGGCGATGTCGGCGCCGGACTCCGCCGGCGGCCGCAGCAGGGTCAGGGCGAGCAGATCGGCGGCGACGACGACCTTCGCGCCGCGCTCGTGCGCCTGCGCGGTGAGCGGCTCCAGGTCGCGGACGGCGCCGGACGCGCCCGGGTACTGCAGCAGGACGCCGAAGAAGTCGCCGTCGGGCAGCCCGGCGGACAGGTCGGCGACGGCGACGTCGATGCCGAGCGGGACCGCCCGGGTCCGCACGACCTCGATCGTCTGCGGGAGCGCGTCGGCGTCGACCAGGAACGTCCCGGGCTCCTTGCGCTTGGACACCCGGTGCGCGAGCGCCATGGCCTCGGCGGCGGCGGTGCCCTCGTCCAGCATGGAGGCGTTGGCGACCGGCAGGCCGGTCAGGTCGGACACGACCGTCTGGAAGTTCAGCAGCGCCTCGAGGCGGCCCTGCGAGATCTCCGGCTGGTACGGGGTGTACGCGGTGTACCAGCCCGGGTTCTCCAGGACGTTGCGCAGGATCACGCCCGGCGTGATCGTCCCGTGGTAGCCGAGGCCGATCATCGAGGTGAGGACGGTGTTGCGGGACGCCAGCTCGCGCAGCCGGGCCAGCGCGGCGGTCTCGCTCAGCGCGGGCGGCAGCTCCAGCGGCCGGGACGTGCGGATCGCCGCCGGGACGGCGTCGTCGATCAGCGCCTCCGCGCCGGAGTAGCCGATGGCGGCCAGCATCCGGGCCCGCTCGTCCGGGGACGGGCCGACGTGCCGGTCGGCGAACGTGGAACGGGGGTGCTGCGGCGAGGCCACGGGGGCGAAGAACTGGGCGGTCATGGAGAGCCTCCTGGCTGCTGCGGTCGCTCAGGGCCGCCGCCGGCAACGGGCCGGCGGCCGGTCTCCCCCTCTGTCATCGGCACCTGAGAGCTTCCCCCGCCGGGCGGGATTTCCCCTTCGGTGAGCCGCCCCTCCCCCGGTCGGGGGATCGGCGCCTGCTTTCCAGAGGTGCCTCGTCCGCGCGGTCCTTTTGCCTGAGAGGTTCCGGGGAGGTTGCCCCTTCGGCGCCCCACGCTGGCCGCATGGGGTCTCTCCCGCGCAGGGTCGACGGCATGTCCGGAACAAACCCTACCCAACCATCGCCCGCGCGATCGTCGCGCGGGGCCGCGAACCGCCGCAACGGCGGCGCGTCCCGGCGCGCGGAACCGGGGTGATGGACGGTCCGGGCATCTACCGGCAAGTACGATGTGCACAGCTCACCGGGGCGGGCCGCGGGCCGCGCGGCCACCGGGCGGGACGGGCGCGGCGCCGTCCGCACGGCCGGCCGGACGGGGGCCGCGTTGGCGGCGCGCCGCCGGGCCTGGGACCCTGATCACCATGGCGGACGGTCAGGGCGGCGGTTCGGCGTGACACAGACACACGGCGGGGCGGTGCGCCCCGCGCCGGGCGCGACCCCCCGCCTCCCCCAGGACGAG
>NZ_JBEYYT010000684.1:0-3580 GCF_040645715.1 Spirillospora sp. NPDC046719
GGAGGCCGGTGCCGATCGCGGCCGCTCATGCCGGGGAGCGTTTCGGCGCGCACGAGGCACAGCGGCGGTGAGGGCTACTGCCAGATCTCGAGAACCCACCCGGCGCCGCTGACGTAGATGCATCTGTAGGGCCAGCCCTCGCGCTCGTACTGCTGGCCGGCGTCGATGCACTTCGGATGGGTGCCGTAGTTCCCGACGTCCCACCAGGTCGCCGCGGGCGCCGCGGGAGAGGCTTGGGCGGGGGCCGCCGCGACGCCGGTCACGACTCCGAGCCCGATCGTCGTGAGAGCGGCGGCGGCGAGAGCGGTCGCACGGGTACGTGAACCCAGTGCGCGAGATCTTGCGGACATGGAATGTCCCTTCGTCGTCCGGGAGGCACGTGCCTTGGCGGCCCCACTGGATGCCATTGAGACGGTCGGGACGGCCGAAATGTGACATCCCCCTCGTTTCGGGCGCCCGGTTCGACCGCGCGCGTGGGTCCCCCGCGCGGGTGAACCGTCTCGCCCGCGAGCGGGAGGTGCGCGGCCCGGCCGGTCCGCGATCGTCGGAGCCATGACGATCCGACGAGCCGGGACGGCCGCCTTCGCATGGGTGACGGGATTTCTGCTCTGGCATGTGGTGTGGGCGCTGACCGGCCTGCCCATGCCGGACCCCGACCACCACCACGGCTCCGCCCGGGTGGCCGTGCAGGTGTTCATGGCCCTGGTCTGGGTGATGACGGCGGTCGGCGTGCTCACGCCGCTGGCGATGATGCGCGGCTGGCGCTGGTTCCCGTCCCGCCTTCAGCTGGCCGCCTGCTGGGCGGGCTGCGCACTGCTCGGCCTGCGCGGCGGAATCGGTGTCCTCGACGACGTGGTCCGCTGGCTGGACGTCCTCCCGAAGGGCCTGTCCGGCCTCACCACCGCCGAGGTGTACGGCACCTCCCATCCGTCAGGTTGGGCGGTCACCGCCGGCGCCTTCACCGACATCCTGTTCGTCGCCGGAGGCGTGGTCTTCGGCCTTGCCGCGCGAAGCCTGCACCGGCCGGCGCGCGCCGCCTACCGTCCCGGCCTCGCAGAGTGAGCGCCGGCGGGTGACGCGCTCGGCTCACGGCGCCGGGGACCCGCCGGTCAACTCGTCGGCCAGCAGGTCCATGAGGAGACCGTCGTGCCAGGTGCCGTCGGTGCCGCGTTCGTACTGCCGCATGACGCCGACCGGCCGGAACCCGACCTTCTCGTAGCAGCGGATGGCGGCGGTGTTCGCGACGGCCGGGTCGATGGTGATCCGGTGGTGACCGTGGTCGTCGAACACGTGCCGCGCGAGGGTGCGGATGGCGTCGGGGCCCAGGCCGCGCCCGCGCACGGACGGGTCGAGGTAGATGTCGATGCCGGCGCGCCGGTAGTCGGGGTCCTGCTCCGCATACCACTGGATCAGGCCGGCGGTGCGGCCCTCGTGCTCGATGACCAGCTGCTCGACGTCGGTGTCGGCGAGCTCGCGGGCCACTTCGGCGGCGAGGTCGGGGCCGCCGCGCCACCACTGGTGGACTTCCGGCGTCGCGCGGATCGCCGCCAGCGCGGGCACGTCCGCCTCCGTCGCGGGCCGCAGGGTCACCGACTCACCGTGGAGGATCTTGGGCACGGCCCGACGATATCCACGGCACCGCCGCCGAGCGACAGGTTATTGCCAGCGGCTCGCGGGCCTTGGTGGAGTGGCGTCAGACCCGCCGTCCGAGGAGGCAACGTGCACGACGCAGACCACCGCCTTGCCCGGGCGGCGTTCCGCCTGCGGGAGGCGGTGCGACCGTGATCGACCTGCTGGTCAGCGGCGGGACCGTCGTCGACGGCACCGGGACGCCGCCCCGCCGCGCCGACGTCGCCGTCATCGGCGGGCGCGTCGAGGCGGTCGGCGACCTCGCCGGACGGCCCGCCGCCCGGACCCTGGACGCGTCCGGTCACGTGGTGGCCCCCGGGTTCGTCGACGTGCACACCCACTCCGACCTGACGCTGCTGTCCGCGCCGGAGGCGCACAGCGCGGTCCGGCAGGGCGTCACGACGGTCGTGATCGGCAACTGCGGGCTCGGCGTGGCGCCCGTCGCCGCCGACCCGGGCGCGCTCCGGGCCGCCGCCGGGTACCTGGACCTCGACCCGTCGGTCCGGTGGGGCTGGACGGACCTGCCCGGGCACCTCGCGGCGCTGGACACCGCGCGCCCGTCGGTGAACGTGGCCGCCCTGGTCGCGCACACGCCGCTGCGCGCGGCGGCCGTGGGGTTCGAGGACCGTCCCGCGGACGCCGCCGCGCTCGACCGGATGCGCGGCTTGCTCGGCGACGCGCTCTCCGCCGGCGCGGCGGGCGTCTCCACCGGCCTCGCCTACGCCCCGCCCTGCTACGCCCGGGAGGACGAGCTGGAGGTGCTCGGCCGCACCGCCGCCGCGTTCGGCCGGCTGTTCGCCTGGCACGTGCGCGACTACGCCGACGGGCTGCTCGACTCCGTCCGGCAGGCGCTGCGGGTCGCGGCGGCCACCGGCTGCCGTACCCAGATCTCCCACCTGATCGCCGTCGGCCGCCGCAACCACGGGTCGGTCGCGCGCGCCCTGGACCTGATCGACGCGGCACGTTCGTCCGGGCTGGACGTGGCCTTCGACGTCTACCCGTACCTGGCGGGCAACGCGCCGCTCTCGCAGCTGCTGCCCTACTGGGCGCAGGAGGGCGGAGAGGAGAGGATGCGGGCACGGCTGCGAGACAGGGACGCCCGCGCGCGCGTCGCCCGAGCGTGGCGGGACATGCCCAACTCCTGGGACGAGATCACCATCAGCCGCGTCCCCGACGCCGTGCCGGCGGGGGAGGAGGACCCCGTCGGCCGGACCGTGTCCGCCTTCGCCGCCGGCACGGGGAAGGACCCGAGCGCCGCCGTCCTCGACCTGGTCGCCGCGCACGGCAACGGCGTCCAGATGATCGCGGGCGGGCGCAGTGAACGGGACCTGCTCGACGCGCTCGCCCACCCCGCGGCCGTGATCGGATCCGACGGGCAGGCGCTCGACCCGGACGGCCCCACCGGACGGGGCGCCCCGCACCCCCGCTCGTACGGCTGCTACCCGCGGCTGTTCGCCGAGTACGTCCGCACCGGGCCGCTCCCGCTCGCCGAAGCGGTGCGCAAGTGCACGCTCGCGGCCGCCGAGCGCGCCGGGCTCACCGGCCGCGGCGCGCTCCGTCCCGGCGCGGCTGCCGACATCGTCGTGTTCGACCCCGCCCGGATCGCGGACCGGGCCACGTTCACCGCACCCCAGCGGTATCCGGACGGCATCCGCGCGGTCGTCGTCGGCGGACGCCCCGTGGTCGAGGACGGCGCGCACTGCGGTGCGCGTCCTGGCGAGATCCTGCGCGTCCCCTGATCGCGTTCCCGCTCCGGCCGCGCGGCCGCTCAGCGCACGGCGACACCGGCGATCTGCGTCCGGACCGGGACGAAACCGGACCGGAACGGAAACTCGGTGATCTCCACCGAGGCGAACCCGGCCGCGCGGACGGCCGCCGCGGTGTCCCGGTCGGTGCGGCAGCCCTCGAAAGCCCACCGCCACGGCCGGCGCACCAGCCGCTGGACGCGCAG
>NZ_JBEYYT010000685.1:0-3574 GCF_040645715.1 Spirillospora sp. NPDC046719
TCCGGCGGCGGGCCGGGCCGCGGACCGCCGGCCGATCCCGCCGCGCGCCACCGAGCCCTCGACCTGCACGAACGCACCACGGCGCCTATTGTCGATTTCGCCTTGATCGTATCGGTCTGACGCCGGGCGAAGAGCGGTCCGAAGGCGATCCGAAGCCGGTCAGGGCGATCAGGCGTCGGTCAGGCGTCGATCAGCTCGATCAGGTCGGCGATGGACGGCACCACCCGGTGCGGGCGGAACGGGAAGCGGCCCACCTCGTCCTTGCGGGTCACCCCGGTCAGCACCAGGATCGTCTCCAGGCCCGCCTCCACGCCGGCGACGATGTCGGTGTCCATCCGGTCGCCGACCATCGCGGTCTGCTCGCTGTGCCCGCCGACCACGTTCAGCGCGGTCCGCATCATCAGCGGGTTCGGCTTGCCGACGAAGTACGGCTCCACCCCCGTCGCCCGGGTGATCATGGCGGCGACCGCGCCGCAGGCGGGCAGCGAGCCCTCCTGGGACGGGCCGATCGGGTCGGGGTTGGTCGCCACGAACCGCGCGCCGCCCTCGATCAGCCGGATCGCCTGGGTGATCTGGGAGAAGCTGTAGGTGCGGGTCTCCCCCAGCACCACGTAGTCGGGCCGGATGTCGGTGAGGACGTAGTCGGCCTCGTGCAGCGCCGTGGTCAGCCCCGCCTCGCCGATCACGTACGCCGATCCCTCGGGCCGCTGGTCGGCCAGGAACCGCGCGGTGGCCAGCGCCGAGGTCCAGATGAACTCGGCCGGGACCTGCAGCCCGACCGCGGCCAGCCGCGCCGACAGGTCGCGGCGGGTGTAGATCGAGTTGTTGGTCAGCACGAGGAACGGCTTGCCGGAGGCGGCGAGCCTGCGGATGAACTCGTCGGCGCCGGGGACGGGGTGGCCCTCGTGCACCAGCACGCCGTCCATGTCCGACAGCCAGTACTCGATCGGCTTGCGCTCGGTCATGTCCCCATTGTCGCAGGTCGGGATCTTCGAGTGGAACGGTCCGCGGGGGTGTCGCCGGGCGAACCGGCCGGTAGGGCGGTGGTGGAGCCCGGCGCGGGCCGTGCCGGTGCGGGACGGACACCGGACGGACCGCGGACCGTTGACCGGGAAGTGAGACAAATCATAGATTTGCCCCACGGTGCGCCGAACCGCGTTCGGTGTAAGGGCCGCGCGGCGGCGCGCCGGTACGGTCCGCGGGAGGCGCGCGTGCAGAGCCGCGAAGTGAACGGCCCCGAACTGACGAGCATCGCCGAGGTCAGAGCCCGGCTGACGGCCCCGGGCCAGCTGTTCGAGATGGACGAGGTCGACATCCGCGGCGTCAGAACCCGCGTCTGGAAGAACGCCCCGACCACCCTGCGCGAGATCCTGGAACTGTCGCGCGGCCACGGCGACGCCCCGTTCCTGGTCTACGAGGACGACCGGCTGAGCTTCGCCGAGCACCACCGCCGCGCGGCGGCGTTCGGGCGGCTGCTGGTCGCCGAGCACGGGATCGCCAAGGGCGACCGCGTCGCGATCGCGATGCGCAACTACCCCGAATGGTCGGTGGCGTTCTTCGGCGCCGCCGTCGCCGGCGCCGTCGTCGTCCCGCTGAACGCCTGGTGGAGCGCCGACGAGCTGGAGTACGGGCTGCGCGACAGCGGCGCCCGGCTCCTCATCGCCGACGCCGAACGCGCCGAGCGCCTCGCCGGGGTCCTGCCCGGCCTCGGCATCCCGCTGCTGGTCGCCCGCCCCGGCGGTGCCCCGCCCGCCGGCGGCGAGGACTTCGACGCCGCCCTCGCCCGGGCGCTCGCAGACGGCACGGACGGCGCGGGCGCTCTGCCGGACGTGGCGATCGACCCCGAGGACGACGCCACGATCTTCTACACCTCCGGCACCACCGGACGCTCCAAGGGCGCCCTCGGCACCCACCGCAACATCACCACCAACCCGGTCAGCCTCGCCTACGGGCTGCTGTCGGCCGGAGTACGCGCCGGCGCCACGATCGAGCAGCTCACCACGCCCCAGCCCCGCGTCACCCTGCTGAGCGTCCCGTTCTTCCACGCCACCGGCTGCCACTCGGTCCTGGTCAGCAGCGCCCTGCAGGGCGGCACCGTCGTGCTGATGTACAAGTGGGACGTCACCAAGGCGCTGCAGCTGATCGAGCGCGAGCGCGTCACCGGGTTCGGCGGCGTGCCCACCATGGCGTGGCAGGTGCTGACCTCCCCCGACTTCGGCAAGTACGACACCTCCAGCCTCACCGGCGTCAGCTACGGAGGCGCCCCCGCCGCGCCCGCCCTCGTCGACAAGATCAAGGAGCTGCTGCCCCAGCGGGTCCCCGGCAACGGCTACGGCCTCACCGAGACCTCCACGGTCACCACCTACAACGGCGGCGTGAACTACCTGGAGCACCCCGACAGCGTCGGCCCGCCCGTCGCGGTCTGCGACGTGCGGGTCGTCGACCCCGCCACCGGCGAGGACCTCCCGCCGGGCGAGGTCGGCGAGCTGCTCATCGCCGGCCCCAACGTCATCAAGGGGTACTGGAACAAGCCGGAGGCGACCGCGCAGGCGTTCGCGGACGGCTGGTTCCACAGCGGCGACCTGGCCCGCGTCGACGACGACGGGTTCGTCTACATCGTCGACCGCGCCAAGGACATGCTGATCCGCGGCGGCGAGAACATCTACTGCGCCGAGGTCGAGGCCGCGCTCTACGAGCATCCCGCCGTCGCCGACTGCGCCGTCATCGGCGTCCCCCACGACGTGCTCGGCGAGGAGGTCGGCGCCGTCGTCGTGCCCCGCCCCGGCACCGCGCCGGCCCCCGAGGAGATCCAGGCGTTCCTGCGCGAGCGGATCGCCGCGTTCAAGGTGCCCGTCCACTTCTGGTTCCGCGACGAGGGACTGCCGCGCAACCCCGGCGGGAAGATACTCAAGACCCGGCTGCGCAGCGAACTGCTCGGCTGACCCCCCGCCACCGCGACGCCGGCGCGCCCGTCCACCCCCGGGCGCGCCGGTTAACGTGATCACGTGAGCGAACAACAGCGACCCAGCGGCGGCGCCGTCCGCCAGATCAACGCACCGGGCCTGGCGCCCGGCCCCGGCTACAGCCACGTGGTGTCGGTGGACCTCCCCGGGCGCCTCGTCGTGGTCAGCGGCCAGATCGCCGTCGACGCCGAGGGCAACCTCGTCGGCCCCGGCGACCTGGAGGCCCAGACCCGGCAGGTGTTCACCAACCTGGAGGCGGCGCTCGCGGCCGCCGGCGCCCGCTGGGAGCACGTGATCCGGCTCGGCTACTTCCTGCTCGACGCCAGCGCGGTCGGCGTCGTGCGCGCCGTCCGCACGCAGATGCTGCCGGACGGCGTCGACCCCGCCGCGTCCCTGATCCAGGTGTCCGGGCTGGTCCGCGACGACCTGCTCATCGAGGTGGAGGCCCTCGCCGTCGTCCCCGCCGCCTGACCCCGGCGGCCCCGGCGGCCCCCGAGAGCGCCGGGGGGGGGGGGGGGGGGGCCCCCCCCCCCCCCCCCCCCGGGGGGCGGCGGGGGGCGGGGGTGAACGCGCCGTTGGGGGGGCGGGCGCCCCCCCCCGGGGGGGTCCCC
>NZ_JBEYYT010000686.1:0-3560 GCF_040645715.1 Spirillospora sp. NPDC046719
CACGCGCCTCGCGCCGGGCCGGCGGCGTCCCCGCTCGGGGAACGCCGGCGGGCGGCGCGCCGAACCTTGGGATTTCCTGGAGAAGTTGACGAAATTGGCGGGGTTTCTTCCTGATCGGTCTAGCCTGTCGGGATGATCCCGCCTTTAGGTGTTTCCACCCCCACGCGCCTCGGGTGGCTGGACGTGCTGCGGGGGTGGGCGGCACTGGCGGTGGCCCTGCACCACGCGAGCTACGTGTACCTGCCCGACGTGCGGATCGCACTGCAGGGCTGGTTCGATCCCGGCACCTACGGGGTCCTCGTGTTCTTCCTGGTCAGCGGCTACATCGTGCCCGCGTCGCTGGAGCGGCGGGAGAGCGTCCGCGGGTTCTGGATCGGCCGGTTCTTCCGCATCTACCCGCTGCTCGCGGTGTCGTGCCTCTTCGCGGTGCTGCCGTTCCTGCTGGGCGTCCGCGGCCTGCGGGCGGGCCTGGAGCACTACCACCCCGTGACGGCGATCCTCGCCCACCTGACGATGATGCAGGACCTCCTCGCGGTCCCGAACGCGATGAACGTACTGTGGACGCTGTCCTACGAAATGGCCTTCTACCTGCTGGTCGTCGCGCTGTTCGTGGTCCGGGCGCACCGCCGGTCCGCGCCGGTCTCCGTCGGGCTCACGGCGGCGGCGCTGGCGGTGGGCGGGCTGATGCCGACCTGGCTGCTGTCGGGGCTGCTGTCCCGGACGGCCGGCGTCGGCATCGTCGTCGCGGTCTGCTTCGCCGCGCTGGTCGCGGCGATCGCGGCGGCGGTGTCGGGCCGCGCTGCGGCGCGGGTCGCGGGCGGGCTGCTCGGCGGGCTGCTCGCGGCCGTGCTGGTGCTGCTGAACGGCCGGGTCGGCGCGTGGCAGGGCCTCGCGATGATGGCGCTGATGTTCGCGGGGACCGCCGTGTACCGAGCCGAACAGGGTCAGATCCCCGCCTGGTCCGGCGCCGCCACCGCGGTGCTGGTACCGGCCGGCGCGCTCGCCGCCGGCGTCTGGAACATGCACGGCTACTGGCACGCCCAGCTCGTCTGGGCCGGGACGATCCTCGCGGCGACGGCGACGTTCGCGGGAGCCTGGCTGCTGCGGCACCGCCGGTTCCCGAGTTGGGCGACGGGCCTCGGCACCGCGAGCTTCTCGATCTACCTGCTGCACCCGCTGCTGCTGATGGTGGCCGCCCAGTTCCTCGGCACGTCCGGCCCCGCGAACCTGCCGGGCCTGCTGGTCTTCGTCGCCGTGCTGCTGGCCGCCGGCTGGGCGTCGCACCGCTGGATCGAGGCGCCCGCGCAGCGGCTCGGCCGCCGCCTCGCGCGGCGCGCCCCGTCCAGGGCCGCCGAGCCGCCGGTGCTGGTGTCCTAGCGCCGCGTCGCGGCGGAATCCAGCCGGAGGTCAGCGGCGGGGGCGCGGCAGGAACGCGACCAGCGCGGTGCCCGCCGCGGTAATGACCGCCGCGATCAGGAACGCGGTGGCGTAGCCGCCTGCGAGGTCGGAGCCCGACCGGGCCGCCGCGGTCGCGAGGATCGTGAGGCCGATCGCGCCGCCGATCGTCCGGGACGTGTTGACGACGCCCGCCACGGCGCCCGCCTCCGCCCGGTCCGCACCGGCCGTCGACGCCTCCACCAGCGGGGTCATGAGCAGGCCGAACCCGGTCGCCATCACGATGCCGGGGCCGAGGATCGACCCGGCGAACGTCCCGCCCGCGTCCAGGACGGCGCTCTGCCACGCGAACCCGGCGGCCGCCATCAGCCCGCCCCCGGCGGCCAGCAGCCGGGCGTCCATCCGGGCCATCAGCGTGGGCGCGAGCCTCGAGCCGACGATGATGCCCGCGGTGTGCGGCAGGAACGACACCCCGGTCCGGACGGCGCTGTAGTGCAGGACGTTCTGCATGTAGAGCGACAGGAAGTACCAGAGCGCGAACCCCGCCATCGTGCTGACGAGGGTCGCGAGGTTGCCGACCGCGACGCTGCGCAGCCGGAACAGCCGCAGCTGGACGAGCGGCTGGGCCGTCCGCGCCTCGACGGCGACGAACAGCGCCAGCAGCACGATCGCCGCGACCAGCGGGACGAGCGAGTCCGGCGACGTCCAGCCGTGATGCTCGGTCTGCCCGATCCCGAAGGCGAGCAGGCCGACGCCGCCGGTGACGAGGACCGCGCCGGGCAGGTCGAGGCGCTGCCGGGCCGCGGCGCCGCGCTCGTCGCGCAGCCACCGTCCGGCGACCACGGCGACGGCGACGCCGATGGGGACGTTGATCAGCAGGACCCAGCGCCAGCTGAGGTAGTCGGTGAGCAGGCCGCCGACGAGCCCGCCGGTGGCGCCGCCCGCGGTGCCGACCGCCGTCCACATCGCGATCGCCCGGGTCCGCGCGGGCCCCTCGGGGAACGTCCCGGTGATCAGCGACAGCGTGACCGGCGCGAGGATCGCGGCGCCGAGGCCCTGGACGGCGCGGGCGCCGATGAGCATCCCGGCGTCCTGCGCGAGCCCGCCGGCGAGGCTGGCCGCGGTGAACAGCCCGAGGCCGGTGACGAACACCCGCTTGCGGCCGAACAGGTCGGCGGCGCGCCCGCCCAGCAGCAGGAACCCGGCGAACGCCAGCGAGTAGGCGTTGACCACCCATTGCAGGCTCGTGGCGCCGAGCCCGAGCCCGGCGCGCATGCCGGGCAGGGCGACGTTGACGACGGAGATGTCGAGGACGACGAGGAACTGGCCGATGGACGCGGCGAGCAGCGCGGCCCACGGCGGGGTCCCGCCGGCCCGCCGGTCCCCCGCGTCGACGGCGCCGCCTTCTTGGATCGTGGTCATGGATCCCATGCTCGCGGCGGGGCCGCCGCCGCGCGTCGGCCGCCGGACCCAATCCGCCGGGTCCGATCGTCCTAGGACCTGCCACCGTCCACCAGCACGGCCGCGCGCACACCGTCCACGAACGCCCGCCCCCTCGCCCCAACGAAGGCGCGCCCTGACCTGCACGAACATCGAGCCGGTCGTCGACACAACACCCATCACGCCCGCGTCCGCGCGCGCCGCCGATCTGCAGCACGGTCGCCTGCATGCCGCCCGCGACGCCGCCGTCCCAGACCCGGCCGTTCCCGGACCGGGGCGTTCCCGGACCGGGGCGTTCCGGACGATCGCGGCGGACGACGCGGACAGCACCATCCCCGCGCCCAGCCCGAGCACGACGAACGGCGGCCACATCACCGCATTGCAGCATCAGGGACATATTTGCAATCGCAGAGATTGAGCAGAAGGACGAGACTCGCGCTTTGGCTCGGGCAGGGATTTAGGTGACGGATGCTCAGTTTATGTCATTATGGCAACTTGTTCTTGGGGAGCTTCGGTCATCTGCGTATGTACGCCCAGGGCCTAAGTTCATCGTGGGCGAGCTGTTTGAGAAGGTGTCCATGGTGGTCTTCGAGAGAGACGGGATGTTCTGGCGGTGGCGCGAGACGGGTCCTCGAATGGGGAGATGGGGTGTTCGGGTGGTGGGGTGGCGCTTGCGTACGGGGCCGCCCCTCCAAAGTCAAGGGCGCCTTCGGCGTCGCTTCGCG
>NZ_JBEYYT010000687.1:0-3549 GCF_040645715.1 Spirillospora sp. NPDC046719
CGGGCCGGCCGACGAGTTCCGCGGCGCGGGCCTGGACCGCATCGTGGTCGCGGGGGCGGGCGGCCCGGCGATCGCCGCCGAGGCGGTCCACCGGACCGCGGCCCGCACCGGGCCGGACGCCGAGCTGGTCGTCCTGGACACGACGGACCCGCACGAGGTGTCCGGGGTCCTGTCGGGGGACCTCGGGCGCACGGTGGTGGTCGTCGTGGGCGACGACGTCGAGGCGCGGTCGCTGCGCCGCGTCTTCGGGCGGGCGTTCTCCGAGGCGGGGCTGAGCCGCGCCGAGCTGGCCCGCCGGTTCGTCCTGGTCGACGAACCCGGGTCGGAGGCGGAACGCGCCGCCCGCGACGTCGGCCACCATTTCGTGGAGGCCGAGACGGACGTCGACGGCCGCTTCGGCGCGCTCGGCGTGCGGGCGCTGGTGCCCGCCGCGCTCGCGGGCACGGACGTCCCGGCCCTGCTGGACGAGGCGGACCGGCTCGCGGGCGCGCTGCGCCAGCCCTACGCCAACCCGGCGCTGGCGCTCGGCGCCGCGCTCGCCTCGTCGGCGCTCGGCGGCCGCGACAAGCTCGTCCTCGCCGACCACGGCTCGGGGCTGCACGGCTTCCCCGCCTGGGCGGAGCAGCTGGTGGCGGGCGCTCTCGGCAAGGACGGCCGGGGGCTGCTGCCGGTCGTCGTGGAGAGCGTGGACTCCCCCGGTTTCGACCTGACCGGCGACGTGCGCCGGGTGATCCTGGGCCGCCGCCCGGACGAGCCCGGGCCGGGCCGCGAGGCGGGGGTGAGCGTGGCGGGCCCGCTCGGCGCGCAGTTCCTGCTGTGGGACTACGCGGTGGCGGTGGCCGCCCGGGTGATCGGTGTGGACCCGTTCGCCGAGCCGGACACCGGCGAGTCGCGGGACAGCACGGCGGCGCTGCTGCGCTCGGAGGAGGGCACGGCCCCGACGGTGGTGCGGCGCCCGCCGGCGCTGGTGTCGGACGCGGTGGAGGTGCACGCGCCGGAGGAGGCGCTGCGCGGCGCGAAGACGCTGGGAGAGGCACTGGAGACGTTCCTGGAGGACGTCCCGGACGGCGGCTACCTCGCCGTCCTGGCCTACCTGGACCGGTCCGGGGAGGCGGCGGCGGCCGGGCTGCGGCCGCTGCTGGCGGCCCGCGGCGCCAGGCTGCGCAGGAATCCCGTGCCGGTCACGTTCGGCTGGGGGCCGCGGTACCTGCACGCGACGGGCCAGTACCACAAGGGCGGGCCGCGCAACGGCATGTTCTTGCAGGTCACAGGCGCGGTGACGACCGACGTCCCGGTGCCCGGACGGCCCTTCACGCTCGGCGAGCTGCAGCTGGCGCAGGCGTTCGGGGACCAGCGGGTGCTGCGTTCGCTCGGCCTCCCGGCGTTCCGGCTGCATCTGCGCGACCGCGCCGAGGGTCTCGCGCAGCTGATCGAGGCGCTGAGCTGACCGAGGAGCACGGCTGCTCTTCCGCGTCCGGTTCGGCAACCGGAGGCAGAAGATCGATGGAGATGGTCGCGGATGCCCTTTCTCTCCTGAAACGATAGGGGGCAGGAGGGAAAGCGTGTCCGGATTCGACGTACTGACGCGCGGCGACGTGCTCGACTCGGCGCTGCAGGCGAGGGACTACCTCGTCGGCTGCGGCGTCCCGGGCGCGCTGGCCGCGAAGGACCCGCGGCTGTGGGGGCGGCGCGCGGTCGACCACAGCAGGCTGGGCTGGCTGGACCTGCCGTTCGCGTCGCGCGGGCTGCTGAAGCAGGTGGACGGGCTGGTCGCCGAGGCGCGCTACTCCGGCCTGGACCACATCGTGCTGATCGGGGTGGGCGCGGAGAGCCTCGCCGCCCAGGCGATCGTGGAGGCGCACGCGCCCGCCCTCGCCGGCGGGGGCGGCGCCCCGGGCGGCCCCGGCGGCGGGCTGACGGTGCTGGACGGCAGCGACACCGCCGCGCTGGCGTTCGCGCTGGAGCGGCTCGACCGGACGCTGGTCGTGCTGGCGAGCAAGGCGGGCGTGTCGCTGGAGGGCGACGCCTACCGGCGGATCTTCGCGGGCGCGTTCCGCGAGCGCGGCCTGTCGGAGCGGGAGATCGCGGGCCGCTTCCTGGTGATCACCGACCACGGCAGCCCGCTGCACGACTTCGCCCGCCAGTGCGGGTACCGGATCGGGCTCACCGACCCGTACCTGCCGGGCCACTACGGCGCGCTGTCGGCCTACGGGCTGGTCCCGGCGGTGCTGGCGGGCGCCGACGCGGGGCGGCTGCTGGAGGAGGCGGCGTCGCTGGTGCCGTCGCTGTCCAAGGACGAGGACAACCCCGGGCTGCTGCTCGGCGCGGTCCTCGGCGGCTGCGCCCAGCAGGGGCCGGGCGGCGTCACCCGCGACAAGGTGGTGCTGCGCGAGCCCGGCGGGTCCGGCGCGCTCAGCGCCTGGATCTCGCAGCTGCTCGCGGTCGGCACCGGCAAGCGGGGCCGCGGGGTGCTCGCGCTGGAGCCGCCCGGCGGCAAGGGCGGCTTCCCCGACCTGCACGGCATCTCGATCAATCCGCGGTCGGCGGCGCAGGAGGAGGCCGACACCTCGGTGTGGGCGCCGCTCGGCGCGCAGTTCGTGCTGTGGGAGTACGCGACGGCCGTGGCCGGGTGGCTGCTCGGCGTGAACCCGTTCGAGGCGGGCAGCGCGGCCGTCCAGGAGGCGGAGGACGACGCGGCGACGCTGCTGCGCTCTGCGGGCGCCGGGCCGCTGCCCACCGGGCGGCCGGTGTACGTCGAGGACGACATCGAGGTGCACGCCGACTTCGCGTGGCCGTCGGGCGCCGACCTCGGGACGGTGCTGGGCGGGCTGATCGCCTCGGTGCCCGCCGACGGCTACCTGTCGGTGCTGACGTACCTGTCGGGCGACTTCTCGGGCCGGTACCTGGCGCCGTCGCTGTCGCGCGCCGCCGGGCGGCCGGTCGTGTACGGGCCGGGCCCGGCGTACCCGCACGCCACCGGCCCGATCCACAAGGACGGGCCGGGCAACGGCGCGTTCCTGGTCATCACGGGCGATCCGGCGCCGGGCGACGCGCTGGCGGCGCATCCGGTGCCGGGACGGCCGTACGGGCTGGCGAAGCTGCAGCTGGCGCGGGCGCTGGGCGAGGTCCGGGCGCTGCGGCAGCGGCGGCTGCCGGTGGTGCGCCTGCACCTGCGCAACCCGGTCGAGGGCGCGGGCCGGCTGATCGAGGCCGTTCGAGCGGTGGCGGGGGCGGGACCCCGGTCGTGAGCTTCACCGCCGTCGTCTCGGGGGAGACGGCCATCACCGCGCGCGGGCCGGTCAGGGAGGCCGCCGAGCGGGTGCTGGGGCGCCTGTGGATCGACCAGGTGCCGGTGCGCCTCGCCTCGGAGGATCCGGCGCTGTGGCCCTCGGCGGCGACGGCGGCGGTGGACGGGCGGCCGCTGTGCTGGCCCGGCCAGCCGGGGCCCGGACGGGCCGCTTTGGACCGTGCCGCCGAGCTGGTGGCGGACGCCCGCGCGGCCGGGCTGACCGAGGTGGCGCTGCTGGGGCGGGGCGCTCCGGCGCGCGC
>NZ_JBEYYT010000688.1:0-3498 GCF_040645715.1 Spirillospora sp. NPDC046719
GCCGCGGCGGGCGCGCTGCGCGCCGGCGCGGACGTCACGCTGGTCGACGCGTCCGAGCACCCCGGCGGCCAGTACCACCGGATGCTCCCCGACGCGTTCGCCGCCGCGAACCCCGGACGCCTGCACCACGGCTGGCGCGGCTTCGAGCGGCTCCGCGACCGCGTCCTCGGGCATCCGCGCTGCGACTGGTGGCCGGAGAGCACCGTCTGGTCGCTCGAACGGCCCGACGAGGGCGCGCCGATCGTCCACGTGCTGCGCGGCGAGGCCGACGCCGCCGGACGCGAGCGCCGCGTCCTGCGCCCGGACGCGCTGGTCCTCGCGCCCGGCGCCCACGACCGCGTCCTGCCGTTCCCGGGATGGGAGCTGCCCGGCGTCTACACCGCCGGCGCCGCGCAGGCGCTCGCCAAGGGGGAGCGCCTCGTCGTCGGCGACCCCGTCCTGATCGCCGGTTCTGGACCGTTCCTTCTCCCGGTCGCCGCGTCGCTGATCGAGGCCGGCGCCACCGTCACGGAGGTGCTGGAGGCCAACCCCGCCGCGACCGTCGCGCGCGGCTGGGCCCGCCGCCCCTGGGAGCTGGCCTCGCAGGCCGGCAAGGCCGGGGAGCTCGCCGAGTACGCGGGGCTGCTGGCCCGGCACCGCGTCCCGTACCGGACGGGCCGCGCCGTGATCGAGGCCCGGGGCGACGGGCGCGTGGAAGAGGCGGTCACGGCGCGGCTGCGTCCCGACTGGTCGGTCGTCCCCGGCACCGAGCGCACCGTCCCGGTGGACGCGCTGTGCGTCACCCACGGCTTCAGCCCGCAGCTCGAACTGCCCGTCGCGGCCGGCTGCGCGCTCACCCGCACGCCCGGCGGCGCCTTCGCCGAGGTGGACGCCGACCAGCGCACCACCGCGCCCGGCGTCTACGCCGCCGGCGAGATCACCGGCATCGGCGGGGCGCCCGCCGCCCGCACCGAGGGCCTGCTCGCCGGCTGGATCGCCGGGGGAGGCGACCCCGCCGCCCGCGAGGCGGCCGCGCTGCGCCGCCGCCGCGACCGGGCCCGCGCGTTCGCCGCCCGGCTCGCCGCCGCCCACCCGATCGGCGCGGCCTGGCCCGGATGGCTGCGCGACGAGACCGTCGTCTGCCGCTGCGAGGAGACCACCTACGGCTCCCTGCGCCGCGCGGCCGGCGAGAAGGCGGGCGGGTCCGCCCGCGCGGTCAAGCTCGGCACCCGCACCGGGCTCGGACCGTGCCAGGCCCGCATCTGCGGCCCAACGGTCGCCGACCTGCTCTCCGGCACGGTGCCCGGGGCGAACCCCCATCACCGTCCCATCGCCCAGCCCATCCGGCTCGGCGAACTCGCAAGTCCCCCCGTCGAGAACACCGACGACACCCCTGACCCCAGGAACCCCGACCAGAAAGAGAGCGCCCGATGAGCGACACCAAGCTCCTGAGCCTCGGCGGCGTCATCGTTGCGACGGCGCTGCCCTACTACGAGGACGCCACCGCTCCCGCCGGGCTCGCCGTCGACTACGACAAGTACGCCGAGCACTGCCGCTGGCTCGTCGACAACGGCTGCCGCGGCGTCGGACCGAACGGCTCCCTCGGCGAGTACTCCTCGCTGACCGACGAGGAGCGCCGCCGCGTCGCCCGCACCGCCGTCGAGGCCGTCGGCCAGGACGGCGTCGTCGTGGTCGGCGTGCACGGCCCCGGCTCCCACCAGGCCAGGCACTGGACCGAGCTCGCCGCCGAGGACGGCGCGCACGGCGTGCTGTGCCTCCCCCCGACGATGTACCGGGCCAACCGCGGCGAGGTCATCGCCCACTACGAGGCCGTCGCCTCCGTCGGGCTGCCCGTCATGGTCTACAACAACCCGATCGACACCAAGGTCGACCTCACCCCCGACCTGCTCGCCGAGATCGCGCAGATCGAGAACATCGTCGCGGTCAAGGAGTTCTCCGGCGACGTCCGCCGCGTCCTGGAGATCAAGGAGAAGGCGCCCGGCCTGGAGGTCGTCGCCGGCGCCGACGACGTCACCCTGGAGGCGCTGCTGATGGGCGCCACCGGCTGGTTCGCCGGCTTCCCGAACGTGTTCCCGGCCGAGTCCGCGCTGCTGTACGAGCTGGCCACCACCGGGAAGCTGGAGGAGGCCCGCGCCCTGTACGAGCCGCTCGTCGCCGCGTTCCGGTGGGACTCGCGCACCGAGTTCGTCCAGGCGATCAAGCTCGGCATGGAGCAGGTCGGCCGGTACGGCGGCCCGTGCCGCCCGCCGCGCGGCCCGCTGACCGACGAGCACCGCGCCGGCGTCACCGCCGACATGGCCCGCGCCGTCGAGGCACTCGCGCAGCGGCAGGCCGCCTGATGCGCTCGGCCCGGTCGATCACCGCGGTCGACTCGCACACCGAGGGCATGCCGACCCGCGTCGTCACCGGCGGCGTCGCGCCCATCCCGGGCGCGACGATGGCCGAGCGCCGCCGGTACGCTGTCGAGCACCTCGACGGGCTGCGCCGGTTCCTCATGGACGAGCCGCGCGGCCACGCCGCGATGAGCGGCGCGCTGCTCCAGCCGCCGACCCGGCCGGACGCCGACTGGGGCGTGGTGTACATCGAGGTCAGCGGGTTCCTCCCGATGTGCGGGCACGGCACCATCGGGGTCGCGACCGTACTGGTCGAGACCGGGATGGTCGAGGTGACCGAGCCGGAGACGATCGTCCGGCTGGACACTCCGGCCGGGCTCGTCGAGGCCCGCGTCGCCGTCCGCGACGGCGTCGCCGAGAACGTCACGCTCCGCAACGTCCCCTCGTTCGCGCTGCGCCGGGACGCCGTCGTCGACGTGCCGGGCCTCGGCGAGGTCCGCTACGACATGGCGTACGGCGGCAACTTCTACGCCATCACCGAGCTGGAGCGGCTCGGGCTGCCGTTCGACCGGGCCCGCAAGGACGACATCCTCAAGGCCGGGCTGGCGATCATGGAGGCGATCAACGAGGCCGACCGCCCGGTGCACCCCGGCGACCCGCTGATCGGTGGCTGCAAGCACGTGCAGTTCCTCGCGCCCGGCTCGGACGCGAAGCGCTCGCGGAACGCCATGGCGATCCACCCCGGCTGGTTCGACCGGTCGCCGTGCGGCACCGGCACGTCCGCGCGGATGGCGCAGCTGCACGCGCGCGGCGAGCTGCCGCTGCACACCGAGTTCGTGAACGAGTCGTTCATCGGCACCCGGTTCACCGGCCGGCTCGTCGGCACCGCCGAGGCCGGCGGGCTGCCCGCGGTGATCCCCGAGTTCACCGGCCGCGCCTGGATCACCGGCAACGCCACCTACCTGCTCGACCCCGCCGATCCCTTCCCCGAGGGCTTCGTCCTCTAGCCCGATCGGCCTTTCCCGTTCCGGGGCCGCGGCCCCTGTCCGGGCTCTGCACGGCGGCCGGCCGAACCGCGCCCGCCGCCGCACCACCCACCCCGTGGTAACCCCACACCCATCCGCGAGGGACCGTCATGTCCCAAACCAATCCGAAAAAGCCCCCC
>NZ_JBEYYT010000689.1:0-3472 GCF_040645715.1 Spirillospora sp. NPDC046719
CGACGCGGCGCTCGAACAGGACGAGCGCCGCGGCCAGCACGACCGCCGTGTACACCGCGAAGACGCCGAGGCCCGTCCACGGGGCGAGCGAACCGGACTTGTGCACCGGGTCGAGGATCGCGCCGCCCGCGTTGGACGGCAGGAACTTGTTGACGGTGTCGCCCCAGGTGCTCGGCAGGAACCCGCCCGCGATGCCGAGCACGAACAGCACCACGAACAGCAGCACGATCGAGCCCGCCGTGTGCCGCAGCAGCGTCCCGATGCCGAGCGCGAGGATCGCGACCAGCGCCAGGTAGATCCCGCCGCCGATGACCGCGCGCAGCACCCCGGGATCGCCGATCGAGCCGTCGAGGTGCTTGGACGCGAGGATGCCCTGCGCCGCGTAGAACGACGCGAACGTCACCACGATCCCGACCACCAGCACGACGGCGCCCAGCACGACCGTCTTGGCGGCCAGGTACGCGGCCCGCCGCGGCACCGCCGTCAGCGCCGTCTTGATCATCCCGGTGCCGTGCTCGGCGGTGATGACCAGCACGCCCAGCGCGCCGAACACCACGAGGCCGAAGTAGTAGGCGACCTGCGTCGGGAGCATCGGGGTGAACGTCGCCCGGTCCCGGGCGCTCATCTGGTCGAAGGACGCGGTGAACGCCAGCGCCCACAGCGCGGAGAACCCGATGAGCACGACGGCGCCGGCCAGCAGCGTCCAGAACGTCGACCGGACCGTGACGATCTTCGTCCACTCCGAGGACAGCACGTGCGCGAACCGCACGCGCTTGACGTCCCTGCGAGACCCCGCCCGCGCGGGAGCGGCCGGTGCGTTCACGCGCCCACCCCCGGGGACGGCGCGGCCGGGTTCGCCGCGCCCGGCACACCGGCGTGGTACTCGACGGTCTCGCCGGTCAGCCGCATGAACGCCTCCTCCAGGGACGGCTGGACGGTCGCCAGCTCGTGCAGCCGCAGCCCGTTGTCGGCGGCGACGTCGCCGATCTCCGCCGCCGGCGCCCCGTACACCCGCAGCGCGCCGTCCGGGTCCTGCTCCAACCGCCTGCCGGGGCCGTCGAGCAGCCGCGCCAGCTCGGCGGCCTGCGGCGAGCGCACCAGCACGTGGCTGGTCGCGTTCGCGCCGATGAACTCGGCCATCCCGGTGTCGGCGAGGATGCGGCCCCGCCCGATGACGACGAGGTGCTCGGCTGTCAGCGCCATCTCCGACATCAGGTGGCTGGAGACGAACACGGTGCGGCCCTCCCGCGCGAGCCGCCGCATCAGCGTGCGGATCCACAGGATGCCCTCGGGGTCCAGCCCGTTCACCGGCTCGTCGAACATCAGCACGCCGGGGTCGCCGAGCAGCGCGGCGGCGATGCCGAGCCGCTGCCCCATGCCGAGCGAGAAGCCCTTGGACCGCTTCCGCGCGACGCTCCGCAGCCCGACCAGGTCCAGCACCTCGTCGACCCGCCGGCGCGGGATCGCGTTGCTCTTGGCCAGGCACAGCAGGTGGTTGTAGGCGGTGCGGCCGCCGTGCACGTTGCGGGCGTCGAGGAGCGCGCCGACCTCGCGCAGCGGCGCGCCGAGCGTCCGGTAACGGCGGCCGTTGACGGTGACCTCGCCTGCGGTCGGGCGGTCCAGGCCGAGGATCATCCGCATCGTCGTGGTCTTCCCGGCCCCGTTCGGGCCGAGGAAGCCGGTCACGCGGCCCGGCGGGACGCTGAAGGTGGCGCCGTCGACGGCGGTGGTGTCGCCGTACCGCTTCGTCAGCCCGCGCGCCTCGATCATGAACGTCTGATACCGGACGGCCCGCCCGCGGAAACGGCGGCGGCGGGCAACCGGCCGGATTTTCACCGCCCGATTGCCCGCCGTTGGGCCGTGCCCGTCGCCGTGCCCGTGGTCGTGCCGTCGCCGCAGGGGCGCGGTCCTAGCTCACCGCGACCAGGTCGACGACGAAGATCAGCGTCTCGCCGGGCTTGATGGCCGGGCTCGGGCTGCGGTCGCCGTAGGCCAGGTGCGGCGGGATGACCAGCTTGCGCCGGCCGCCGACCTTCATCCCGGCGATGCCCATGTCCCAGCCCTTGATGACGCGGCCGGAGCCGAGCTCGAAGTCCAGCGTGCCGCCCCGGTTCCAGGACGCGTCGAACTCCTCGCCGGTGGACCAGGAGACGCCGACGTAGTGCATCGACACGGTCGAGCCCTTGACGGCCTCGGGGCCGTCGCCCTTGGTGATGTCGGTGATGTCGAGGTGCGCGGGCGGCTGCCCCTCGGGGAAGTCGATCTCGGGGCGTTCAAGCGCCATGGAAGGGCTCCAGCGGTGTCATCGGATGCTTTTTCGGACGGCTGCCCAGCCTAGCGCCGCCGCCGGGGCCGCAGCGCGTCCCCCGGCCCGCGCGCGTGCCCTGACCAAAGAACGGCGGTCCCGTTGGCACATTGCGACGGTTCCCCGGGCGCGGCCCGTCCGGTAGACCGTTGGGCATGGCACGGCGGCTGCGTATCGGGATCGACACGGGCGGGACGTTCACCGACGTCGTCGCGCTGGACACCGGAGGGGACGGGGCCGGCGGCGAGCCCGTCACCACCAAGACCCCGTCCACGCCCGCCGACCCCGCCGAGGGGTTCGCGGCGGGCGTCGCCAAGGTGCTCGGCCTGCTCGGCGCGTCCCCGGAGGACGTCGCGGCGCTGTCGCACGGCACGACCGTCGCGACGAACCGGCTGCTGGAGGACCGGATCGACGACCTCGGGTTCGTCACCACCGACGGCTTCGCGTCGATGCTGGAGATCGCGCGGCAGAGCGTCCCGGACGGCTACGGCAACAGCTACTTCTGGGTGAAGCCGCCGCGGATCGTCCCCGCGCACCGGGTGCGGACGGTCGGCGGGCGGCTCGACCACACCGGCGCCGAGCTGCGCCCCTTCGACACCGGGTCGGCGGTCGCGGCGGCGCGCTGGTTCCGCGACGCGGGGATCCGCGCGATCGGCGTGTGCTTCCTGCACTCCTACGCGAACCCGGCGCACGAACTCGCGATGCGCGAGGTGCTGCGCCGCGAGCACCCGGACGCGGTCGTGTCCCTGTCGTGCGAGGTGCTGCGCGAGTACCGCGAGTACGAGCGGTCCGTGACGACGCTGGTGGACGCCGCCGTCAAGCCCGCCATGAACGGCTACCTCGCGCGGATCGCCGAGCGCGTCGCGTCCCGGCTGCTGGTGATGAAGAGCAACGGCGGCGTGCTGTCGGCGGACGAGGTGGCCCGGCAGCCGATCACGACGGTGCTGTCCGGCCCGGCGGCGGGCGCGCTCGGCGCCGCGTTCGTCGCCTCCCGCGGCGGCCGCGGCTCCGTCGTGACGCTGGACGGCGGCGGCACGTCCACCGACGTCGCCGTCGTGCTGGACGGCGAGCCGACCGTCACCACCGAGGGGACGATCGGCCGCCACCCCGTCAAGATCCCGATGATCGACATCGTGACGGTCGGCGCCGGCGGCGGGTCGATCGCGC
>NZ_JBEYYT010000690.1:0-3453 GCF_040645715.1 Spirillospora sp. NPDC046719
TCTGACCGGCACGGCCGCCGCGGCGCTGGCCGCCGGTGCGTGGGCGGTCTCGACCGCCCGGTTCGCGTTCGAGCGGGTCCGTCCCGGGCCCCGGACGCCCGGCGAGGTGCTGAAGATGGCGGTGACCAGCGCCGCCATCCCGCCCGCCGCCGTCGCGCACCGGATCAGGGGGCTGCTGGCGCACCGCGACGCCCGGCCGTGGGCGGGGCCGTGGGTCGTGCTGTTCGACCGCGACGACACCCTCATCCGCGACGTCCCGTACAACGGCGACCCGGCGCTGGTCGAGCCGATGCCGGGCGCGCGGCGGGCGCTGGACCGGCTCCGCCGGCACGGTGTGCGGATCGGCGTGGTGTCCAACCAGTCGGGCGTCGCGAAGGGGCGGATCACGGTCCGCGACGTCCGGCGCGTCAACGCGCGGGTCGAGGAGCTGCTCGGCCGCATCGACGTGTGGGAGTTCTGCCCGCACGACGGCGACGACGGCTGCGAGTGCCGCAAGCCGCGGCCCGGGATGATCGTGCGGGCCGTGCGGCGGCTCGGCGCGCTGCCGGCCGACTGCGCCGTCATCGGCGACATCGGCCGCGACATCGAGGCCGCGGCGGCGGCCGGCGCGCGGGGCATCCTGGTGCCGACCGTCCGCACCCGGCCCGCCGAGATCGCGCGGGCGCTGGAGACCGCGCCGAACCTCGGCGCCGCCGTCGATCTGGTCCTCGGCGGAAGGCGGTCGCGATGAGGGTGCTGCTGGCACGCCAGGACAACCTCGGCGACGTGCTGCTCGCCGGGCCCGCGGTACGGGCGGTCGCCGCACGCGCGGACGAGGTCGTGCTGCTGTGCGGCCCGCGCGGCCGCGCCGCCGCCGACCTGCTGCCCGGCGTGGACGCGGTCATCGAGTGGCGCGCGCCCTGGATCGACCCGGAGCCCGACCCGGTCGACCGGGCCGACATCGAGCGGGCCGTCGCGAGGCTGGCGGGCTTCGACCGGGCGCTGGTCCTCACCTCGTTCCACCAGTCGCCGCTGCCGCTCGCGCTGCTGCTGCGGCTGGCCGGGACCCCGTGGATCGGCGGCATCAGCGAGGACTACCCCGGCTCACTGCTGGACCTGCGGCACCGTCCGGAGGGCGACGTGCCCGAGCCGCTGCGGATGCTGGCCCTCGCCGAGGACGCCGGGTTCCCGGCGCCCGCCGACACCCGGCTGCGGGTACGCGAGCCGCTGCCCGACACCGACCACCTCACCGGCGGCCCCGGCTACGTGGTCGTGCATCCGGGGACGTCCGTCCCGGCGAGGGCCTGGCCGCCGGAGCGGTGCGCCGAGGCCGTCCGGCTGCTGCGCGCCGCCGGCCACCGGGTCGTCGTGACCGGGCACGGCGAGGAGAAGGAGCTGACCGCGCTGGTCGCCGGGGAGGACGGCCTCGACCTCGGCGGCCGCACCGCCCTGCCGGAGCTGGCGTCGGTGCTGCGCGGCGCGCGCGCCGTCGTCGCCGGCAACACCGGCCCCGCGCACCTCGCCGCCGCCGTCGGCACCCCCGTCGTGTCGCTGTTCGCGCCGACCGTGCCCGCCGCCCGGTGGGCGCCGTTCGGGGTGCCGATGGCGCTGCTCGGCGACCAGGGCGCCCCCTGCAAGGACAGCCGCGCCCGCGAGTGCCCGGTGGAGGGCCACCCCTGCCTGGCGTCGGTCGGCGCCGACGAGGTCGCCGCCGCCGTCGAGGTCGTCGCCGCGGACCCGCGCGGAACCCCCCGTGAGGAGGCCCCCGCCCGATGAGAGTCCTGCTCTGGCACGTCCACGGCTCGTGGGCCACGTCGTTCGTGCACGGGCCGCAGACCACGCTCGTCCCCGTCACGCCGGACCGGGGGCCCGACGGCCGGGGACGCCCCGACACCTTCACCTGGCCGGACCGCGCCGTCGAGGTGACCCCCGAGCGGCTGCGGCACGAGGACGTCGACGTCGTCGTCCTGCAACGCCCCCACGAGCTGAGGCTCGCCGAGGAATGGCTCGGCCGCCGCCCCGGACGCGACGTCCCCGCCGTCTACGTCGAGCACGACACCCCCCGCCGCACGCCCGCGGACGCGAGCCTCCCCGAGGAGGTCGTCCCCGACAGCCGCCACTTCCTGCACGACCGCGACGACATCCCGGTCGTGCACGTCACCCACTTCAACCGGCTGTTCTGGAACTGCGGCCGCGCGCCGACCACGGTCATCGAGCACGGCGTCGTCGACCCCGGCTACCGCTGCACCGGCGACATGCCCCGGGCGGGCGTCGTCATCAACGACCCGCTGCGGCGCGGGCGCGTCGCCGGGACCGACCTGCTCGCCGGCCTGGCGCGCGCCGTCCCCCTGGACCTGTTCGGCATGAACGTCGCGGGCGTCCCGGAGGCGCTCGGCATCGCGCCGGAGTCGCTGTGGACGTTCGAGGACCTCCCGCAGGCGCGGATGCACGAGGAGCTCGCCCGCCGCCGCGTCTACGTCCACCCCTACCGGTGGACCTCGCTCGGCCTCGCCCTGATCGAGGCCATGATGCTCGGCCTGCCCGTGGTGGCGCTCGCCACCACCGAGGCGGTCGAGGCGGTGCCGCCGGAGGCCGGGGTGCTGTCCACGCGGGTCGCCGCACTGGCCGACGCCGCGCGGACCCTGGCCGCCGACCCGCCGCGCGCCCGCCAGATGGGCAAGGAGGCGCGCGCCCACGCCGTCGAACGCTACGGCCTGCCGCGGTTCCTGCGCGACTGGGAGCGAACTCTCACGGAGGTAACGCGATGAGAATAGCCATGATCTCCGAGCACGCCAGCCCGCTGGCCGCCAAGGGCGGGCTGGGCGGGGCGGACGGCGGCGGCCAGAACGTCTTCGTCGCGGAACTGGCGGCCGAGCTCGGCCGGCAGGGCCACTACGTCACCGTCTACACGCGGCGGGACGCGCCCGCCCTGCCGCGCCGGGTGCGGCTCGCGCCCGGCGTGACGGTCGAGCACGTCCCGGCGGGCCCCGCCGAGCGCGTCGGCAAGGACGACCTGCTGCGGTGGATGCGCGACTTCGGGCTGTACCTGGAGCAGCGCTGGGCCGCGGACCCGCCGGACGTCGCGCACGCGCACTTCTGGATGAGCGGCCTCGCCGCGCTCCAGGCGTCCGCGCCGACCCTGGCGCGGCGCGTGCCGGTGGTGCAGACCTACCACGCGCTCGGCACCGTGAAGCGGCGCCACCAGGGCGGCAAGGACACCAGCCCGGCGTCGCGGCTCCAGCTGGAGCGCGCGATCGGCCTGTCCGCCGACGCGGTCATCGCCACCTGCGCCGACGAGGTCGCCGAGCTGGCCGCGATGGGCCTTCCGCGCGAGCGGATCTCGGTGGTGCCGTGCGGTGTCGACCTCCGCCTGTTCACCCCGGACGGGCACAGCGCGGACGGCCGGGAGCGGCACCGCCTCGTCGTGCTGTCCCGGCTCGTCGAGCGCAAGGGCGTGGACACCGCGATCCGGGC
>NZ_JBEYYT010000691.1:0-3444 GCF_040645715.1 Spirillospora sp. NPDC046719
GCCCTGGAGCGGGCTCGCTGATCAGCCGCGGCCCATGAACTCGGCCATCTCCTCCGGTGACAGCGCGGGAGCGGGCAGCGGATGCGCCGCGCCCGCGCGCAGCCCGTCGAGGTAGACCCCCAGGAACCGGCGCCAGACGGCGGGCATCGCGTCCCCCGACTCGCGGATGATCTGGGACATCGCCCACATCAGCGGCACCAGGTCGGTGACCTCGAAGTCGCTCCGCAGCCGCCCGGCCGCCTTGGCCCGCTCGGTGATCGCGGCCAGGTGCTCGAATCCGCGGTGGCACGCCTCGCTCAGCTCGGACGCCGGCGGGAAGCGGCGCGCGAGCACGTCGTTCAGCCCCCGGTCCTCCGCCTGGAGCGCGACGATCCCTTCGATGAAGGCGGCGAACCCCGACCAGGGATCGGGATCGTCCAGCGCCGCCGCGGCGAGCCGGTCGAGCTCGGCCAGCCGGACGGGGAAGATCGCGTCGAAGAGGTCCTGACGTGCGGGGAAGTGGTTGTAGAGCGTGCCGATGCTGACCCCGGCGCGGCGCGCGACCTCCTCCAGCGGTGCGTCGAGGCCGCGGTCCCCGAACACCTGCGCCCCGGCCGCCACCAGCTTCTCGCGGTTCCGCGCGGCGTCGGCCCGCGCCGGCCTGCTCCTGGACATGCCGCCATCCTACGAAGTTGAGGAAACCCTCGACTTTCGGCTAACTTGAGGACCTCCTCAACTTATTGGAGGTCCCGACCATGACCGCGACGACCGTCGTCATCGGCGCCGGCCCCGGGCTCGGCATGTCGATCGCCCACCGGTTCGGCCGCGAAGGGCACGCGATCGCCCTCGTCTCCCGCAACGCCTCACGCCACTCCGGCTACCTCGAGTCGCTGGCGTCCGCCGGCATCGAGGCCACGTCCCACCCGGCGGACATCCGCGACCGCGACGGCCTGCTCCGCGCCCTCGACGCGATCACCGCGCGGCACGGCGCCATCGACGTCCTCTACTACGGTCCCGGCGCGGCCGACCCGGCCGCGCGCCCGGCACCCATCACGGAGACGGACGTCCCCGCCGCCCAGGAGGCGATGGGCTGGGTGTACCCCGCCATCGACGCGGTCCGCGCGGTCCTGCCCGGCATGCTGGAGCGCGGGGACGGCGCGCTGCTGTTCGCCGGCGGCCTCAGCGCGGTCGTCCCGCTGCCGACGATCGGGAACCTGGCGATCTCGTCCGCCGCCCTCCGCAACTACGCGATCACCTTGAACGCCGCGCTGGCGGACCAGGGCGTGTACGCGGGCACCCTCACCATCGGCGGCCTCATCGAGCGCGGCGACATCCACCGCATGTTCCTCGCGGAGTCGGAGCGGCTCGGCGGCATGACCGTCGGGACGCTCGACCCCGACGACCTCGCCGACGCGGCCTGGAACCTCTACAAGAACCGCGACAGCGCCGAAGCGATCTTCAACGTCCTCACCTGACACCCCGCCCGAGAACGCGACCGGGTCAGCCCGTCCCGCGCCGCCAGCGGGACGGGCTGACGCCCCGGGCGCGCTTGAAGGCCACGCTGAAGGCGAACGCGTCCTCGTAGCCGACCTCGCGCCCCACCGCCGCCACCGTGGCGTCGGTGTCGCGCAGCAGGTCGGCCGCGAGGGTCATCCGCCATCCGGTGAGGTAGGTGAGCGGCGGCTCGCCCACCAGCCCGGTGAAGCGCGCCGCGAACGACGCGCGGGACATCCCGGCCTCGGCGGCGAGCGCGGCGACGGTCCAGCGCCGCGCCGGGTCCCCGTGCAGCAGGCGCAGCGCGTCGCCGATCGCCGGATCCGCCAACGCCCGGTACCAGGACGGCAGCTCCGACTCCGGCCGCGCGCACCAGGCCCGCAGCGCCAGGACGAGCACCAGGTCCAGCAGCCGGTGCAGGACGGCATCCTGGCCGGGTTCGTCGCGGCCGACCTCGGCGGCGAGCAGATCCAACGCACCCCGCGTCCGAGGTCCGGCCGGGACGACCGCCACCGCAGGAAGCATCTCCAGGATCCGCCCGCCCACGTCACCGTGCAGCTCGTAGGCGCCGCGCAGCATGACGGTGGCACCGGGCAGCCCGTCGCCGTAGGTGCGGGGAGCGAGGTTCCACTCCCCACCCGCGACCGGATCGCCGCTGTCGGCCCGGTACTTCTTCCCCTGCCGGATCACGACCTGGGCGGGGGTGGACGGGTCGTCCGCGATCGTGTACTCGCCGGCCGTGGTGATGAGGGCGATGTCGCCCGCGCCGAGGCGGACCGGCGCCGCGGCGGCCCCCTCCAGCCGGACCGCCGCATGGCCTCCGAGCGTGGCGACCACCGTGAGCGCAGCCGTGTCGTCGAAGGTCAGCGCCCATGGCGGACGCTGGACCAGCTGCCTGACCAGCGCATCACCCGCACGCGCCCGATGCAGCAGATCGCTGAGGACGTCCATGCCGCACCACGCTAGACGATGACAAAGGTATCCGAGACGTTCTCTCATGGATCGTCTACGCCTGATGCGGTTGCGTAGGGGCCATGGACACCACACTCATCCTCGGCGCCACCGGGAAGACCGGACGCCGCATCGTCCGGCGGCTGCGCGCCGCCGGCCATTCCGTCCGCGCCGCGTCCCGCACGGGAAGCGACGTGACCGTCGACCTCGGCGACCCGGCGACCTGGCCGGCCGCCCTCGACGGCGCCACCGCCGTCTACCTCCTGGAGCCCGTCCTCCAGCCGGTCCCGGACCGCGAGGCGCGCATCCCCGCGTTCGTGACCGAGGCGGTCTCCGCCGGCGTGCGGCGCCTCGTCCTGCTCTCCGCCCATGGGGTGGGCGAGGCCGCCGACGACCATCCCCTCAAGTCCGCCGAACGGGCCGTGCGCGGATCGGGTGTCGGCTGGACGATCCTGCGCCCCGGCTGGTTCGCGCAGAACTTCAGCGAGTCGTTCTGGAAGCCGTGGGTCCTCAGCGGCACCCTGGCCGTGCCGACCGGCGACGGCCGCACTCCGTTCGTCGATGCCGAGGACATCGCCGAGGTCGCGGCGGACGCGCTCACCGACGACAAGCACAGCGGACGGACCTACCAGCTCACCGGGCCGCGGGCGATCAGCTTCGCCGAGGCCGCCGAGCTCATCGGCAAAGCCGCCGGGCGCACGGTCCGGCACGTCGACGTCACCCCGGAGGCCTTCGCCGAAAGGCTGGCCTCGAACGGCGTCCCCGCTGAGACCGCGAAGATGCTCGCCGGTCTCCTCGCGAACATTCGCGACGACCGGGAGGCGACGGTGTCCGACGGCGTCGACCAGGCCCTCGGCCGGCCGGCCAGGCGGTTCGAGGACTACGTCACGGAGGCCGCCGCGGCAGGCCACTGGGACTGACCCCGGAAATGCGAAAGGCCCCGCCGTGAACGGCGGGGCCTTCCTCACAAAATGTCCGGCGGTGTCCTACTCTCCCACACAGTCTCCCATGCAGTACCAT
>NZ_JBEYYT010000692.1:0-3436 GCF_040645715.1 Spirillospora sp. NPDC046719
TCCCCCCGTGCTTGGGAACATGTCTCGGGGGTGCTCGGCGTGCCCGGCCCGCCGGGCCGGGGCCCCCCGGCCGGCGCGGGGGCGGGGCGGGGCCGCGCAGTGTGCTCGCATACATCATCCGGCGCCTCGTCGGCGCCGTTCTCATGCTGTTGCTCATCAGCCTGGTGACCTTCGGCATCTTCTTCTGGCTTCCGAAGCTGGCGGGTCAGACCACCGACCAGCTCGCGGCGTCCTACGTCGGCAAGGCCCCGACGGCAGAGGCGATCCAGGCCACCAAGGAACGGCTCGGCCTGGACAAGCCGGTGGTGGTGCAGTACGGCCACTACCTCAAGGGCATCGTGGCCGGTGAGGACTTCAAGGCCGGGCCGGTCACCGACCACTGCCCGGCGCCCTGCCTCGGCTATTCCTTCCGCACCAGCCAGCCGGTGCTCCCGACGCTGATGGACCGCGCCCCGGCGACCCTGGGGCTGGCCATAGGCGCCGCGATCGTCTGGCTGATCGTCGGTGTGTCGACCGGCGTCGTCTCGGCGCTGAAGAGAGGCAGCATCTGGGACAGGGCCGCGATGGTGATCGCCCTCAGCGGCGTGTCGCTGCCGATCTACTTCACGGGCCTGGTGTCGCTCGCCCTGTTCTCCTACAAGCTGGGCATCTTCCCCGGCGGAGGCAGTTACGTGGGCTTCAGCCAGAACCCGTTGACATGGTTCGAGTCGCTGGTGCTGCCCTGGGTCACCCTGGCGTTCCTGTACGCCGCGATGTACGCGCGGCTCACCAGAGCGGGCATGCTGGAAACGATGAACGAGGACTACATCCGGACGGCCCGCGCCAAGGGGCTGCCGGAGAAGACGGTCATCACCAAGCACGCGCTGCGCGCCTCGCTGACCCCCATCCTGACCATCTTCGGCCTCGACTTCGGGCTGCTGATCGGTGGCGCGGTGCTCACCGAGAACACCTTCAGCATCCCCGGCCTCGGGCAGCTGGCGATCAGCTCGATCGGCACCGGCGACCTGCCGATGGTGCTCGGCGTGACCACCCTCGCCGCCACCTTCATCGTCGTGATCAACCTGATCGTCGACCTCCTGTACGCCATCATCGACCCGAGAGTGAGGCTGGGCTGATGACCGACACCACGCCGGCCGCCGGGCCCGCCGCGGGCGCCGGGGAGGCTCCCACGGCGTTCCTCGAGGTCCGCGACCTGAAGATCCACTTCCCGACCGACGACGGTCTGGTGAAGTCGGTCGACGGGCTGTCGTTCCAGCTGGAGAAGGGCCGCACGCTCGGCATCGTCGGCGAGTCCGGCTCCGGCAAGAGCGTCACGAGCCTCGGCATCCTCGGCCTGCACAACCGCAGCAACGCCAACGTGTCCGGCGAGATCTGGCTCGACGGCCAGGAGCTCGTCGGCGCGTCGCCCGGCGACGTCCGCCGGCTGCGCGGCCGCAAGATGGCGATGATCTTCCAGGACCCGCTGTCGTCGATGCACCCCTTCTACACGGTGGGCGCGCAGATCATCGAGGCGTACCGGGTCCACAACGACGTGTCCAAGCAGGTGGCGCGCAAGCACGCCATCGACATGCTCGGCCGCGTCGGCATCCCGAAGCCGGACAAGCGCGTCGACGACTACCCCCACCAGTTCTCCGGCGGCATGCGGCAGCGCGCCATGATCGCGATGGCGCTGTCCTGCGACCCGGAGCTGCTGATCGCCGACGAGCCGACTACGGCGCTGGACGTGACCGTCCAGGCGCAGATCCTCGACCTGATCCGGGACCTGCAGCAGGAGTTCAACTCCGCCGTCATCATGATCACCCACGATCTCGGGGTGGTCGCGGAGCTGTCGGACGACATCCTGGTGATGTACGCGGGGCGGTGCGCCGAGTACGCCTCGGTGGAGGACGCCTTCCACCGGCCCCTGCACCCCTACACCTGGGGGCTGCTCGGGTCGATGCCGCGGCTGGACCGGGAGCGCACCGAACGGCTGATGCCGATCAAGGGCACCCCGCCGAGCCTGATCAACGTGCCGCAGGGCTGCGCGTTCAACCCGCGGTGCGCGTACAAGGACCTCAACGGGGACAAGTCCACGACGGTGCGCCCCGAACTGGTCGAGGCGGTCCCGGGCCACAAGGTCGCCTGCCATCTCCCGCTGGAGAAGAAGCAGGAGATCTGGGAATCCGAGATCCGGCCGAAGCTGTGACGAGCACGGGTGGGAACAAGACTGTGAGCACTTCTGACACCGCCGCGGCGGGGACCACCGTCCCCGGCGCCGCGGAGACCTCCGCCGACGCGGCGGCGCCCCGTCCCGTCCGGGACGGGGAGATGCTGCTGGAGGTGGAGAACCTCGGCAAGCACTTCCCCGTCACCGCGGGGCTGCTGCGCCGGCAGGTCGCGGCGGTGAAGGCCGTCGACGGCGTGTCGTTCTCGGTCCGCAAGGGCGAGACCCTCGGCCTGGTGGGGGAGTCGGGCTGCGGCAAGTCCACCACCGGCCGGATGATCATGCGGCTGCTGGACCCGAGCTTCGGCAAGATCAGCTTCGAGGGGCAGGACATCACCACGATGTCCCAGGGGCGGCTGCGGCCGCTCCGCCGCGACCTCCAGATGATCTTCCAGGACCCGTACTCGTCGCTGAACCCGCGCAAGACGGTCGGCGCGATCGTCGGGGCCCCGTTCCGGCTGCAGAACATCGCCACCGAGAACGGGGTGAAGAAGGCCGTCCAGGAGATCCTGGAGCTGGTCGGCCTCAACCCCGAGCACTACAACCGGTACCCGCACGAGTTCTCCGGCGGCCAGCGCCAGCGCATCGGGATCGCCCGCACGCTGGCGCTCAAGCCGAAGCTGATCGTCGCGGACGAGCCGGTGTCGGCCCTGGACGTGTCGGTGCAGGCGCAGGTCGTCAACCTGCTGGAGGACCTGCAGGACGAGCTCGACCTCACCTACGTGGTGATCGCGCACGACCTGTCGGTCGTCCGGCACATCTCCGACCGGGTCGCCGTCATGTACCTCGGCAAGATCGTCGAGATCGCGGACCGCAACGACCTGTACGAGCGGCCGATGCACCCGTACACCAACGCGCTGCTGTCGGCGGTGCCGGTCCCGGACCCGAGCCAGCGCGGCGAGCGGCAGCGGATCCGGCTGCAGGGCGACGTGCCGAGCCCCCTCGACCCGCCGCCCGCGTGCCGGTTCCACACCCGCTGCTGGAAGGCGCAGGACATCTGCAAGCAGGTCGAGCCGCCGCTGATCGAGCTCAGCCACGGCCACCAGGCCGCGTGCCACTTCCCGGAGAACACCACCGTGTCGGCGACCGACGAGGTCGCGAAGGCCGCGGTGGCGCCGGGGACCGCGCCGGCCGCCGAGTCCGACGCCGAGACCGGCGAGTAGGCCCCGGCCGCAGGACCGCCCTCGGGCGCGCCTCCGGCACGCCGAAGCCCCGGCCCCCGCACAGGGGGAC
>NZ_JBEYYT010000693.1:0-3410 GCF_040645715.1 Spirillospora sp. NPDC046719
CCCATCTACGGCTACCAGGCCGTCAACGTCGAAGCCCAGGTCAACAACCCCGGATCACTCCTGCACTGGACCCGCAAGATGATCGAGATCCGGCAACGCCACCCCGTCTTCGGCGTCGGCACCTACGTCGAACTGTCCGCCTCCAACCCCTCCGTCCTCGCCTTCACCCGCGAGATCGACGAGGCCGACCAGGACCGCTGGGGCGGGATGGACACCGTGCTGTGCGTCGCTAACCTGTCGCGCTTCCCGCAGCCGGTCGAGCTCGACATGCGGCGGTTCGAGGGGTACTCCCCCGTGGAGTGCATGGGCGGCGTGCAGTTCCCGGCCATCGGTGAACTGCCCTACCTGCTCACCCTCCCCGGCCACGGCTTCTACTGGTTCCAGCTCATGCCCCCGGACGCCGCGCCCGCCGATCCGCTCGACGACCTGCCCCCGGGCCCGCCCGCCGACCCGCCCGCGGCCCCGCCCGTGGCTCCGGCGGGCGGGGACGGCCCGGCGGACACCGCCGGGGAACCCGGAAGCGGCACGGAGAAGGACGGTTGAAGGTGCTGCCACCTGAAAGCGTCCTCACGCGGGACCTCGCGGAATGGCTGCCCCGGCAGCGCTGGTTCGGCGGCAAGGACAGCCCCATCGAGGACCTGTCGATCGGCATCGCGACCGAGCTGCGGGCCGGCGACCCCGGCCTGTACCACCTCGTCCTGGACGTCCGCCAGGACGGCGCGACCGACCGCTACCAGCTCCTGCTCGGCGTCCGCCGGGACCTGCCCGGACGGCTCGGGTACGCGCGGATCGGCGGCCCGCCCGGCGGCGGCGCCGCCATCAGGCAGCACACCTACGACGCCGCGCACGACCCGGACCTGACCCGGACGCTGCTGGAGCACCTGGCCGCCGGTGCGTCGGTCGGCCCGCTGCGCTTCCGGCACGTCCCCGGCGCCCGCATCCGGACGGACCTGACGAGCCTGCCCATCACGGCGGAGCAGAGCAACACCTCGCTGCTGTTCGGCGACGCGTACATCTGCAAGCTGTTCCGCCGGCTCAGCGAGGGCGTCAACCTCGACCTGGAGGTCAACCTCGCGCTGACCCGCGCCGGCTGCGAGCACGTCCCCGCCGTGCACGGCTGGATCGAACTGGCACCCGGCGGCGACGGCACCGACGGCGGCGAACCCGTCACGCTCGGCCTGCTGTCGGACTACCTGCGCACCGGCGCGGACGGCTGGAGCCTGGCGATCGCGAGCGTCCGCGACTGGTTCGCGCACACGACGCCGGTGGACGACGAGTGGGCGGAGCTGGACGCCAGCGCCGCCGGCGGCGACTTCGCCGCCGAGGCCGAACGGCTCGGCGCCGCCACGGCGGACGTGCACCGCGCGCTCGCCGACGCGTTCGGCGTGACGGTCGTCCCGGCGGACGAGGTCCGCGCGCTGGCCGCGCGGATGAACGAGGAGCTGACCGGGACGTGCCGCGCCGTGCCCGGCCTCGCCCCGCACGCCAAGGCGCTGACCGGCGCCTTCATCGACCTGGCCGCGCAGGCGGAGCCGCTGCCGGTGCAGCGGGTGCACGGCGACTACCACCTCGGGCAGGTGCTGCGGTCGGAGTCGGGCTGGTCGCTGCTGGACTTCGAGGGCGAGCCGGCGCGCACGCAGAGCGAGCGCCGCGCCCTGTCGCACCCGCTGCGCGACGTCGCCGGGATGCTGCGCTCGTTCGAGTACGCGGCGCGGTTCCTCATCACCCGGTCCGGGACGGTGCCGCTGGAGTCGGGCGGCCACCTGGAGACGCGGGCGCACGCGTGGGCGGCCCGCAACCGGGCCGCGTTCTGCCGGGGGTACGCGGCGGCCGGCGGCGCCGACCCGGCCGCGCACGCGGTCCTGCTGCGCGCCTTCGAATTCGAGAAGGCGGTCTACGAGGTGCGGTACGAGGCGCGGAACCGGCCGGCGTGGCTGCCGGTCCCGCTGAAGTCGCTGGCCCATCTGACCGCTTGATCAAAGACACCGAATTCCGGCATCAATTCCCCTCCATGATCACGCAAAATCGGCCGGTTCTCCCCCATTCAAGTGCGGCCACCGGGTACCCGAACTGTCGGCGGGATGATCAACCGACGAGGGAAAACGGAGAGCACGCGAATGTGCATCGCACGTCACTCACATCGGGACGGCGCCGGCCGCACCGCACGCGCCGGCGGGGCCGCGCGCCGTACCGGGCCGGCGGTCCGGAAGCACCGGGCGATCGCCGTCGCCGTCACCGCGACCGCGGCCGGGTTCGCGCTGTCGGTCCCGATGGGCGCCCCGGCAAGGGCACAGCTCAACCCGATCGTCTTGAAGCGGCTCAACCTGGACGCCGGGACGCTGAGCAAGGTCAGGGCCTACGACCGGTACCGCACCAGGCTCGCCGAGCAGCGCAGCGGCGCCAGGGAGGCGCTGGCGTTCGCGCGAAGGCAGATCGGCAAGCCGTACCGGTGGGGCGCGGCCGGGCCGTCCAGCTACGACTGCTCGGGCCTGGCGATGGCCGCCTGGCGCAGGGCGGGGGTACGGCTCCCGCGCGTCACCTACTCGCAGTACCGGTCGGTGGAGCGGAAGGTGGGCCTGGGCGCCCTGAGACCGGGCGACCTCGTGTTCTTCCACGGGCGAAGTCACGTCGGCATCTACGTCGGCCACGGCCGCTTCCTGCACGCCCCGCATACCGGCGCCCGGGTGAGGATCGACACGATGGGCGCGGCCCGAAAACGGGAGTTCGCCGGGGCGGTACGGCCCGGCGCACCGGCAAAACAGACATTTTCCCCGTCCATCCGCGAGCTCGTCGACAAGATAGACAGAATGGCGGCGCAGGATCGCGAGGCCCGGCGAAAGCCGCCAGATAAGCAGCGGACCCCCCATCTTCCGCCATCCGCCGACAGACCAGCGCACCACCCGAGAAACCCCTCGGCGAACACCCCCGCACATCCCGCGGCCCAGGCACCGCGAAGCGACGACACGTCGAACCACATCAGACCTGGCAGACCGGACAGAGATCCGGCTCCGCGGCCGAGGCACGTCAGGCCCGCCGCGCAGCACCCGCACCACGCGAACGCGGAATACGCGGACCACGCGCACGCGGACCACTCGAACACCGCGAACCACGCGAACCGACCGCACGGACGCCCCGGGGACGGCTCCCGGCCCGATTCCGGATGGCGGTCCTGGACACCGTTCGCGCACTCCGGGGCGTTGAAGGCGCCCGGACACGTACCCGGCTGATCCCCAGCGGCACCGCACACGGCACCACGACCGGCACCACGATCGGCACCGCCCCGGCGACTCTCCGCCGCGGCGGGCGCCGCCCGCGCGCCCCCCCCGGGGGGCCGGGGGCCGGGGGGGCCGGCCCCATGTGGTAGGGCCGGCCCCAGGGGGGTTGGGGGTGTGGCGGGAGTTGAACCCGCA
>NZ_JBEYYT010000694.1:0-3408 GCF_040645715.1 Spirillospora sp. NPDC046719
GCCGGTGGGGTCGGGTGGGTATTTCTGTGGGTGGGGCGTTCGCCGCCGGCGTCGTGGGCGGGTGGGGCCCCCGCGGGGGGCCCGCGGGGGCCGCGGCGCCCCCCCCCCCCCCCCCGCCGTGCCCGCCTCCCGCGCCATCGCGGTCGCCTCGGGGGACGGGTCCAGCGCGACGACGGTGAGGCCGAGCCCGGCCAGCCCCCGAGCGAGCAGCCCGCGCCCGCTGCCGACCACCAGGGCGGACCGCCCGGCCGGGTCGATCCCGAGCCGGCGCAGCACCGAGCCCACGTACTCCAGCCGCACGTCCTGGAACGTGAGGGCCCGGATGTGGCGCCCGTCGATGGCGCCGGTCGTACGCGAGTCCAGTTCGATGGTCGGTCCCATGTCGCCTCCCGTTGGTTCCCTAAGGAAACCTAGCTTAGTCCCCTAAGGGAACCCGGGTAGTCTGGGCGGGTGACCAGGACCCCGCTCACCGACGTCGCGTGCTCGATCGCGCGCGCCACCGACCTGTTCGCGGACGCGTGGACGGCGCTCATCATGCGCGACGTGCTGGTGGGCGTGACCCGCTTCGACGACCTGGCCCGCGACCTGGGCATCTCGCGCAAGGTCCTGGCCGCCCGGCTCGCCCGGCTGGTGGAGGAGGGCGTGCTGGTCCGCGAGCGCTACCAGGACCACCCGCCTCGCGAGCACTATCTGGCGACGGAGAAGGGCAAGGACCTGTATCCGGTCCTGCTCGCCCTGATGCGGTGGGGCGACCGCTGGTACGGGGAGTCCGGGCCGCCCGTGCGCATCCACCACCTGGAGTGCGGGCACGACACCGAGGCCGTCACCGCGTGCGCCCACTGCGGGCACGAGCTGACCGCCGACAACACCACCCAGCTTCCCGGTCCCGGCGGCCGCATCGGCCCCGGCACCAGCGTCATCGGCCCCCTCATCGCCGCCCGCGGAACCGCCACCTGACCGATGCGCCGCGCCGACGTCATCGGTGGGACGCGGCCAGGTAGTGGCTCAGCTGGACGGACGCGTCGAGCATCGCGAGCCCTTGCGCGGTGAGCTTTCGCTGCCAGCCGTCCAGGGCGGCGGCCAGGGCGCCCGTCCCGCCGGCCTGCCGGACCTGCTCGACCACCGTGCGGATGTGGCTCAGCGGGTAGCCCCCGCGCCTGAGCAGGTGGGTGAGTTCGGCGTCGCGGACGTCGTCGGCGCGGAAGAGGCGGTAGCCGGTGGCCGGGTCCCGGGCGGGCGCGAGGATGCCCGCGCTTTCCCAGTTGCGCAGGGTCGCGGCCGTGACCTGGAGCCGGTGCGCGAGTTCGCCGATGGTGAGGGTCTCGGGGCGCCCGGGCGGGTCCGGCCGGGCGCCGGAGTCCGCGATCAGGTGGTCCACGGCCTGCCGCACCGCGTCGAGGGTGTCCCGGTCGCGGAGCAGCCGGCCGTGACCGAGGTCGATGATCTTCAGCGCGCCGTCGAGGTCGCCGTCGTGCACGGCGTTCATGATCTGGCCCGCGATGGCGTGCCCGTACGCGGGGACGAGGGCGAGGAAGGCGCGCAGCGCCGCCGCGTGCGCCTCGGTGTAGATCCGGTACCCGCTGCGCGTGCGCCCGGCGGGCGGGAGGAAGCCGTCCTGCTCGTAGTTGCGCACCGCCTGGGTCGAGATGCCGTGCTCGCGCGCGAGGTCAGCTGGTCGCAAGTGTCATCACCGTTTGAGACTTTAGCGGGCTCCAAGGCGAAAGATGCGGCCAAAGTCTCAACCGAATTTTCAAAGATACGATTGCGACACATGACCCAGGACATTTGCGGGTTCGTACCCGCGTCATGCGACCTGCTGGGGCTCGGTGAGCCGACGCATCTCGAGCCCGCCTTCGGACGGGTCCGCAACGAGCTGTTCGCCCAACTGGTCGACCGAGGCTTCCGGTCGATCGCCCTGGAGACCGATCGGGTGGCTGCGCTCGCCGTGGACGACTTCGTCCAGCACGGCACCGGAAGCCTCGACGCCGTGATGAGCGGAGGGTTCTCGCACGGCTTCGGAGACCTGGACGCCAACAGGCGGCTGGTCGCCTGGATGCGCGAGTACAACCGGGACCGGCCCGCCTCGGAACGCGTCGCCTTCCACGGCTTCGACGCCCCGATGGAGACGACCAGCGCGCCCAGCCCCCGCACCTACCTCGAACATGCCCGCGACTACCTGGCCCTCGACCATGACATCGCGGGCCTGACGGGCGAGGACGGGCGGTGGAGCCGCATGGAGGCGGTCATGGACCCGGCCATGTCGGTCGGTGAGACGCCCGAGGCCGAGAGGCTGCGCTCGATCGCCGACGACATGCTCAACACGCTCTACGCGCGCGCACCGGAACTGATCGCGGCGACGTCGCGCGCCGAGTGGTACCGGGCGAAGACGCACCTCACCGCCGGCCTCGGTCTGCTGCGGTATCACAAGCAGTCGGCCCAGCGCCTGGAGCAGGCCGCCCGCATCTCCCTGCTGGGAGGAACCCGGGACGCGCTGATGGCGCGGAATCTCCTCGACATCCGCGGCATCGAGGCCCGGCGGGGGCCGACGCTCGTCTTCGCGCACAATCTCCACCTGCAGCGGAACATCTGCGTCATGCCGATGGGGACTATGGAGCTCAGCTGGATCGGTGTGGGCGCCATTCTCGGGTCCCTGGTGGACGAGCGGTACGTTTTCGTCGCCGGAAGCCTGGGACGCAGCGGGATCCTCGATATTCAGGAGCCGGCCCCGGACACCTACGAAGGTTCGCTTCAGGGCCGTGTCGACACGTGGGGCCTGGTAGAGGCCGCCTCGATCGCCGCCACCGGACCGCGAGCGGACGCTGCACAGCAGCAGACCTATTTCCCGCTCGGCCAGGAGATCATCGACACGGCGGACGCCGTCCTGCACATCAGCGACGCGTCGACGGCCGCCCCGAATCCGTAGGGGGCGGTGAGGGCGGCTCCGCTCCGGCCCCGCAGCTCGCGCAGCCGCGGCCCGACGGCTGGCGGCGGAGGCTGCGGGGCCGGGGAACGGCGATAGGTTTCGGGTGTGGACGACACCTCGGACGACGCCTTGGACGTCGACGCTTTCGACGTGGACGCCTTCACCGCCGCGATCGAGAGCTTCAACCGGTTCTACATCCGGATTCCGATGCTGGAGAAGCTGCCGTTCACGACGCTGTCGGTGCTGGACACGCTCGCGGCGGGCGGTCCCGTGCGGATGACCGAGCTGACCAGAACCGAGCAGGTGAGCCAGCCCGGCATCACCCAGCTCGTCACGCGGCTGGAGCGGGACGGGCTGGTGGAGCGCCGCCCCGACCCCGACGACGGGCGCGCCGTCCTGGTCCACATCACCGAGGCGGGCCGCCGGATCTGGCGGTCGCGCCGCGCCGACCGGGCGCGGCACCTGGCGCCGCTGGTGGAGCGGCT
>NZ_JBEYYT010000695.1:0-3400 GCF_040645715.1 Spirillospora sp. NPDC046719
GCTGGCGCTCGCTCCGCGTGCCTGCCCGTGAGGTGGCTGGGGTCTGGCCTTCCGTTCGTGTGTTCAGCCGGGGAGTTCCGTCAGGCTCTGTGGATGCGGAGGGGGAGGGACTTCCAGGCGCGGAGGGTGTTGTTGTGGTGGCGGGTCGGCGTTCCGGCCGGTTCGATGCGGTCCGCGCGGCGGGCCAGGGCCGTCAGGAGCGCCTCGGACTCCAGGCGGGCCACGTGCTGGCCGACGCACTGGTGCAGGCCCATGCCGAAGCCGACGTGGCCGGACGGGTCGCGTGCGAGGTCGAACGCGTCCGGGTCGTCCCAGCGGCGCGGGTCACGGTTGGCGGCGCCGAGGAACATGAGGATCTTGCGGCCGTCCGGGATCACCGTGCCGCCGATCTCCTGGTCGCCCACGGCGGTCCGGAAGAACGTCTGGACGGGTGACTGCCAGCGGACGGCCTCGTCGAACGCGGTGCGGGCCAGGTGCGGCTCGTCGCGGAGGCGCCGCCACTGGTCCGGGTTCGCCGCGAACGCGTACAGGACGGCGGCGAGGCCGTGGACGGTCGTGTCGACGCCCGCCGACAGCAGCGACCTCACGATCACCGGAGCCTGCTCGGGCGTGATGTCGCCCCTGTCCGCCGCCGCCCAGATCTGCGCGCCGAACCCGTCGGGTGACAGCCGGTCGCGTGCGCACTGGGCGTTCACCCAGCCCAACACGTCGGCCATGCGTGCTCGGCCTTTCCGGACGAGGTCGTTGTCCGGGCCGAACGTGTTGAACAGGTGGTCGCCGTAGGGGAGGAGGTTCTCGCGCCCGTCGGGTCCGAGGCCGACGGCGTCGGGGAAGACGCGGAGCGGGAACGCCTCCGCCAGGCGCGGCACGGCGTCGAATTCGGCGTCGGACAGGACCTCGTCGACGAGCCGTTCGGCGTCGGCGAACCAGTCGTCGCGCAGGCGCCGGAGCGCGCGCGGGCCGAGGACCTTGGCGAGGACGGCGCGCGGCGCGTCGTGGCGCGGCGGGTCCGCCTCCAGCAGCAGGCTGGGCGGTCGCCACGGCTTCTCGTGCCGGAAGTCGCTGAGCCCCACACCGGCGGCGGACTGGAAGCCCTGCCAGTCGGTCAGCGCGGCGCGCACGTGCTCGTAGCGGGCCAGCGCGAAGACGTCGTACCTGGTCAGATAGGTGACGGGACCGGCCTCCCGCAGCGCCTCGTGCAGCGGCAGCGGGTCTTCGAGGTGCTCGTGCCCGAACGGGTCGGCGTCGATCGCGGGCGGAGCCTGCACGGTGCTCATGGCGTTTCCTTTCACAGGTCCAGGACGAGGCGTTCGCTGCGCGACCGGGACACGCAGACGAACATGCAGTCGCCGGCCTCCCGCTCGTCGTCGTCGAGGATCGAGTCGCGGTGGTCGGGCACGCCGCCGAGGACGGCGGTCTCGCACGTCCCGCACAGCCCCTGCCGGCAGGATGACAGCACGCTCACCCCGGCGGCGCCGGCGGCGTCCAGCACCGACCGGCCCGGCGGGACGGTGACCGTCACGCCGGTGCGGCGCAGTTCCAGCTCGAACGGCTCGTCGCGGACGGCGCCGCTCTCGCGGGCGACGAACCGCTCGGTGCGCAGCAGCCCGCGCCGCCAGCCCGCGCAGCGCTCCTCCACGGCCTCCAGGAGCGGCGCCGGGCCGCAGCAGTAGACCTTGGTGGACGGGTCCTCGCCGGGCAGCCACGCGGCCAGGTCGAGGAGGCCCCGCTCGTCGTGTGGGACGACGGTCACCCGGTCGCCGTAGGTTTCCAGCTCGTCCAGGAACGCCATCGACGCCCGGGACCGGCCGCCGTAGAGCAGCCGCCAGTCCGCGCCGAGCATCTCCGCCTGCCGCACCATCGGCAGCAGCGGCGTGATCCCGATCCCGCCCGCGATGAACAGGTACCGGTCCGACGGGACGAGCCGGAAGTTGTTGCGGGGACCACCGATCCCGACCGGGTCGCCGACGCCGAGCTCGTCGTGGACGAACGCCGACCCGCCGCGCCCGCCGGGCTCCCAGAGCACCCCGACCCGGTACGTCCGGGCGTCCCAGCGGTCGCCGCAGAGCGAGTACTGCCTGGTCAGGCCGTTCGGAAGGACGAGGTCGACGTGCGCGCCGGGCGCCCAGTCCGGCAGCCGGCCGCCGTCGGGACGGGCGAGCGCCAGCGTCACGACGCCGTCGGCCGCCCGGTCCTTGGCGGCGACGCGGAGTTCGAGGGCCGTGTCCGCCATGGGGCCTCCTCAAGGTCCGGATACGGCCTCGAGAATCGCTTCCGGCGCGGCGCCCCGGCCACGGCCTTCTCATCTGGTGAGAGACGAATCGCCCACGGCCCGCGCGATGCCCCGCGCCGCCGCCTTCAGGGCGGGGATCGGCGCCCGCGCGTTGCCGTCGTTCGGGACGACGACCGACAGCGACGCGATCACGTCGCCGCCCGGTCCCCGGACCGGCACGGCGATGCCGGTTGCGCGCTCGTCGATGTACCCGGGGCAGAACGCGACGCCGCCGCGGCGGACGTCGGCGAGCAGCGCGCGCAGCCGGCGCGGGTCCACCACCGTGTCCGGCGTGAACGCGGCGAGGTCCCCGGCGAGCACCTCCTCGCGCAGGCCGGCCGGGGCGTGCGCGAGCAGCACCAGGCCGCTGGACGAGGCGTGCAGCGGCAGCCGCCCCGCGATCCGCGTCACGTTGATCACCGCGTTCGGCACCGACAGCCGCTCCACGAACAGCACCTCGCGGCCGTCGAGGACCCCGAGCTGGGTGTGGTGGCCGATCACCGCGTGCAGGTCCTCCATGTACGGCATCGCGGCCTCGCGCAGCCCGAGCGTCGGCGCGGCCCGCGACGCCAGCTCCCACATGCGCATGCCGACCCGGACGCGGCGCCGCTCGTCGCGCGCCAGCAGCCCGTGCCGCACCAGCTCCTCGACCAGCCGCGACGCCGTCGCGACGTGCAGGCCGGTCCGCCGCGCGATCTTCGACACCGACAGCGACGGATGGTCGGGATCGAAGGCGTCGAAGATCCGCACCGCCCTGGTCAGGACGGAATCACGTGCCACCCCGCCATTCTGCCCGTACGCGGTCCGCGTCAGGTCGCCGCAGCCCCGGGGGGCGGCGGGAACAGCCGCAGCCAGGCGGTGCCGGTGGCGCCGTCCTTCGCCCCGCGCACCTCGACGGGCTCGAACTCCGGGGCGGTCCCGCCGGCGGCGCGGTGCACGAGCGGCGAGACGATCACGCCGAGCACGGCCGCGCCCGGTGCCAGCCGCCGCCGCAGCACGGGAGCGTCCAGCAGCCGGGCGGCGCGGCCCAGCACCGCCCCGGTGATCCCGCCCGGTCCCGCGTGCACCGGGCCGGTGTCCACCGCGACCCGCACCTGGAACCGCCGGGGCGCGTCCGCCCGGCCGTCG
>NZ_JBEYYT010000696.1:0-3400 GCF_040645715.1 Spirillospora sp. NPDC046719
CGGGATGAACGACTCGATCAGCGGGTGCTCGGTCAGCACCACCGGGGAGCCCGCGCACCACAGCAGCGCGCCCCACGCGGCGGCTGCGCGGGCAGGAGGTGTCGAGCGCGTCGGCGCCGGCGCTGCTGCTGATCGGCGCGCCGTCCAGCGGCCAGCGGCGGCTGGCGCGGATGGTGGCGCGGGCGCTGGCGGAGGTGGAGGCCTCCAGCGGCGAGGTCCATTCGGTGCACGCCGAGGACCTGCGCGACGCGGGCCCCGAGGGGCTGCGGGCGGCGCTGGAGGAGCACGCCGGGCACGTGCTGCTGCTGGACGGCCTGGACGGGCTGATCCTGGACGAGGCGCAGGGCGCGGCGTACGCGTCGGTGCTGTACCGGACGCGGCTGGAGGGCGTCAACGACACCGCGCTGCTGGGTACCTGCGAGCCGGACCGGGTCGGGGAGCTGTCGGCGGCGTCGCCGGAGCTGGTGACCGATCTGCGGGCGGTGCGGCTGCCGGACCTGGCCGACGGGCGGGCGCGGTCGGCGCTGATCGGGCTGCTGGCCGAGGAGCGGTCGCTGCGGCTGGGCTCGGACGCCTGGGCGGTGGTGGAGCGGGAGGCGGCCACGCTGCGCCCGCGCGGCCGGCTGACCGGCGCGCGGCTGGTGGAGGCGTACCTGGACCGGGCCGCGACGCGGCATCTGGGCAGCGCGGAGGCGACGCAGGCGATCGGCAGCGCGCTGACGCTGACGGCGGCGGACTTCGCGGGGCTGGCGGCCGAGCTGTCGGGCCGCTGACCCGCCCCGCCGGGGCCGCCCCGGCGGGCCGGTGCCGGTGGGCGGTGCCGGGGCGGCGGTGTCGGCGGGATCGCCTGTGCCGTAAGGGTTACAGGCGTCTTCGGCGCCGCATAATGTCGGCGGCGGCGGTCACGATGGGTGTGTGGAGCATGCCGATCGCGTGGACCGGCTCCTGGCGCTCGTCGCGGAGCTGCGCGCCGCCTCGCCCGAGCCGCTGGAGCCGCGGGAGCTGGCGGCGCGGCTGGAGGTCAGCGAGCGGACGGTGCGCCGCGACCTGGAGCTGCTGACGCACGGCGGGCTCGAGGTCCGGCAGCTCGGCCGCCGCGGGTACGTGCTGGAGGGGCCGGCGGAGCCGGAGCCGCTGAGCGAGGTCGCGTCGCTGATGGGCCCGGTCCGCGACACCCTCGCCGAGGCGGTGCGGCGGCGCCGGATCGTGCGGCTCGCCTACACCGACCGGTCGGGCACGCGCAGCTTCCGGGACGTGGAGGCGCACGGGCTGGTCACCGCCCCCTACGGGGAGTACCTGGTGGGGTGGTGCCTGAAGCGGGACGGGCCGCGGATGTTCCGGCTGGACCGGGTGGGCGCGGCGGTGCTGTCGGGGCGCGGCGCGGACGTGCGGGATCTGGACGGGCTGCTGGCGGCGCTGCGGGTGCCGATGCCGCGTCCGGCGGCGGAGGCGGGGCGGCGCGGTCCGGCGGGTGCGGCGCGGGCCCGGGCGTGGACCCTGGACCGGTTGGAGTTCGTGCGGGCGCGGCTGCGGGAGGCGGCCGCTGAGGTGCGCGGCGGCGGGGAGGGCGCGGCGGCGCTGCGGGGCGTGCTGGGGCATCTGGCGGAGTGGACGCGCTGGCAGCTGGCGGCGATCCGGGCGGCGGCGACCGGCGAGGACCCGGTGCTGGAGGGGCGGCGTCCGCCGTTCCCGGCCGCGTTCGACCGGGAGCTGCCCTACGAGGCGCGGGAGCGGATGATCCAGGACGCGATGGCGCCGCGGTCGCTGGGGGATCTGGTGCGGGACCTGAGCCAGGTGCTGGAGGCGGCGGCGCACTGGGCGGCCGACTGCGACGACGCGCTGTGGGAGGGCGAGCTGCCCGACCCACGCCCGTACGGGCCGCCGGGCCCGCCGCGTCCGCTGGCGGATCTGCTCGCGGGGTGGCGGGGGCCGCTGGCGCACGTGGAGTGGCATCTGGACCGGCTGACCGACGAGCCGCCTCGGCCGCCGTCCGGTGACGAGGAGGACGTCTGGGTGGTGGACCGCTGCCCGCTCCAGGCCTGACCCACCGGACGGCGGCCGGGTGGCGGGGTGGCGGGGCGGCGGAGCCGGCTCCTAGGTGGGGGCGGGTCCGGCGCCGGCGGTGTCGGGCGGGGTCGCCGCGGCGGCGCGCGTCCCTTCGGCGGGCGTCCCTTCGGCGCGGTGCAGGTCGCGGGTGAACCAGACGGTCTTGCCGGTGGGGTGGGTGCGGGCGCCGAACCCGGTGGCGAGCGCGGTGACCAGCAGCAGTCCGCGGCCGGCCTCGGCCCAGTCGAGGACGGGGGGCGCGGGCGGCGCTCCGCCGGGCGCGGCGGGGTCGGCGTCGCCGACCTCGCCGGTGAGGCGGGCGTCGTCCAGGCGCAGGCCGAGGCGGACGGGGCCGGTGCCGTGCACGACCGCGTTGGTGACCAGTTCGTCGACCATCAGGACGATGTCGTCGACGTCGCCGGGGTCGGTGACGCGCCAGCCGTCCAGGGCCTGCGCGGTGAGGGCGCGTGCGCGCGCGGCGGTGCGCCGCTCGGCGGGCAGTTCCCAGGACACGGCGCGCTCCTCTCCCGCCCCGGCGCCCTGCCCGTTGCCCGCTGCGATCCCCGGTCCGATCCCCAGGCCGTTGCCCTGCCCGTTGCCCAGCCCGTTGCCCTGCCCGTTGCCCTGCCCGTTGCCTTGCCCGTTGGTTCGCCCGTTGGTGCGGCGGGCGGTGGTCCCGCCGGCGGCGGGGTCGATGATGTCGATGCTGCGTTCGCCTGCGGCGTCCGCACCGGTGCTTCCGGTGCCGGCGCCGTTCCCCTCGAGTTCCACGTCCCCGTCTCCTCACCGTACGGCGGTGTGCGCGGGCCGGTGGCGCCCGCCGGGTGTTCCCCGTCCCGGCGGCCGGTTCCGGCGTTCTCCGCGTCGGTTCATCTTCAGGGACGCATCGGGCGCGGGGGCGGTGCACGGGCGCAGGCAATCCTCACCCGCGGGTGAGGTGATGGTGGACACGCGGGCGGCCCCGGTGGAATGAGCAGGGTCCGGTTGCCGTTATGGTGGGTGGCGTCGGTGTGGCATGTGTCCCCCGGGCTCTACACAACGCCTTCGGGGAATACCGCCGGTCCGTACGGTCCGGGCTGGAACTCCGTTGTGCCTTTCGCCGTGAGGCGACCACCACACCGGCTCAAGCGCCGAGGCCCCGGCGAGATCTCTCTCGCCGGGGCCTCGGCGTTCGCCGTCTCGGGGCCGGTCCGTTCCGGGGGACGGCGGTGGAGCCCGCGGGTGGTCAGGGGTGGGTGCGTGCGCGGCGGGCCTGCTTGCCGGGGGCGGGGTGCCCGGGCGGGGGGCGGCCGGGGCGGGTGGCGGCGCGGGTCACTGCAGAAGGGCGGTGGCGATCGCGGCTCCGACGGCCGCC
>NZ_JBEYYT010000697.1:0-3376 GCF_040645715.1 Spirillospora sp. NPDC046719
GTCCCGTGCCGGGACGCGGCGGGCCGGCGCGGTCAGGTCACCGGGTTGTCGACCAGGTAGACGGTGGGGGAGGGGGCGCCGCACGTCGCCGAGGCCGAGGACCCGCCGTTGAACGACAGGTCGGCGGCGGCCGACCCGAGCGCGACGGACGTGCTCGTCGCCGACGCCGCCGGCGTGAACGGTCCCGCGGTCAGCGTGCCGTCGCCCGGCAGCGGTACCGTGATCTGCTCGTCGCGCGTCAGCGGCGTGTTCGGGATCGCGATGCCGCCGGACGGGATGACGTTCTGCGTCGCGGGTGTGCCGCCCTCGACCGCCAGGTTCAGCGCCGTGACCTTGCCGGACGCGGACGTGTAGCCCTTGTCGATCAGCTTGTTCACGGTGCCCGCCGGGATCACCAGGGCGCCGCTGGCCTGGGTGAAGGAGAACGAGCTACCGCGCTTGGCCACGAGCGGGATGTGCGCGCCGACCGCGATCCCGACGTCGAGGGCGTCGGCGCCGACCTTGCACGTGTACGGCGCGTTGATGATGCCGACCAGCTCGTTCGAGGCGGGCTCGGGGAAGTTCAGCGGCGCGCCGGTGATCTTTGCCGGCAGCTGCCCGGCCGCGCCGCCGACCGCGATCGTCAGCAGCGCGTTGCCCGCCGACGGCTTGCAGTCCGCGGTGATCGGCAGGCTGAACCCGGCCGACGACTTCAGGTCCACCTCGGCGAGGGCGTGCTCGAACGCGAGCGTGACCTTGCCGCCGTCCGGCGCGGTGTACGGGCCGACGTCGAACGTCCCGGTCAGCGGCAGGCCGACCTTGAGCGGCTGCCCGGCCTTGATGCCGATGTCGTCGATCTCGAACGGGCTGCCCGCCGCGATGTTGATGCTGGACGGCGTGGAGCCGCTCGCCCCGATGCTCAGATCGGTGATCTTCGCGTCCGCCTTGTCGATGCCGAGGATCGGCGCCAGCGAGGTCAGCCAGGACGGGAACGTGATGCTGCCCGAACCCTGCGACAGGTAGAACCGCTGGCCCGGCCCGAGCTGGACGGGCGCGACGCCCTGCACGTCCACGTCGGTCGGCAGGTAGAACACCGGCAGCCCGCCGAGGCTGATCGTGCAGCCGATCGGCAGCTTGAACCGGCCGGTGTCGACCCCGACGGCGGGCACGTCCTGGGGCGGGAGCGCGTGCGCGGGCGGCGCCTGCACGAACGCGAGCACCGCGAGAACGGCGCCCGCGCGGGCGGCGAGGGAGCGCCGCAGCGGGCCGCGCCCGGCCGTCGCGGCGCCCGCCTGTCCGACTCTCATGGGGACTCCTCTCAGAAGTACGCATGCGTACCTATGGGTCCCGGACATGGTGGACCCCGGCCGAGGGCACGGGATACGGACGGTGATGCGGAAACGCCGCGGAGCGGTTAGCAACCGCCCATAGAAAGGCCGCGCCCGGCCGCGCGGCCGCCGGGCGTCCGCCCACTACAATGCGCTGCATCGAACGACAGCGGCCCCCCGACGACGGCGCCTCCCCCGGCGGCCCGCGGTCCGGCGATCGGCGACCCGGCGGCCCCCGGCTGGCCGAGGTCTACGACCCGGCGCGTCCCGGCCTGCCCCGCGGGCGCAGCAGCCTGCCCGCGCCGGTCGTCCGCAAGGCGCAGCGGAAGCGGCTGCTCGCCGCGGTGATCTCCGCCGTCGCCGAGCACGGCTACCCTCGCACCACCGTCGCGATGGTCGTCGCCCGCGCCCGCGTGTCCCGCAAGGCGTTCTACGACCACTTCACCGACCTGGAGGACTGCTTCCTCACCGCGCTCGCCGACGCCCAGAAGGTGATCCTGCGGGAGCTGATGAACGCGCCGAAAAGCCTCGGCGCGAAGCCGTCTCCGCGGGCCGTCCTCCAGGCGGGCCTGCGCTCGTACCTGACCCTGTGCGCGCGCGAGCCGGAGTACGCGCGCTGCATCCTGATCGAGCTGCCCGCCGTCGGCCCGCGCGCGCTCAAGGGCCGCAACAAGGCGTACGGGGCGGTCGCCGACGTGCTGCGGCTCTGGCGCGAGCACGCCGCGAAACGCCACCCCGAATGGCCGCCCGTCGAAGAGCCCGCCTACCGCGCCGCGGTCGGCGCCATCGCCGAGCTGATCACCGCGCACGTCTGCGCCGGGGACGCGGCGGACCTGCCCGCGTTGCACGGCCCGCTCACCGAGATCCTGCTGCGGATCCTCGCCGCGCCGCTCCCGGACGACCGCTGAACCGCCCCTCGGGGCCGTACGGTTCTGTCATGGGCATGGTGCACACGGTGGGGCTCGTCCTGCATCCCGAACGCGACTCGAAGGCGGCCGTCGACACGATCGTCGGATGGGCGGGCCGGCGCGGCGGCGCGGTGCTGGGGCTGCCCGACGAGATCGGCCGGATCGACTGCAGCGCCGTGGCGGTGGAGGCCGCCGCGCTCGCCGAGCGCGCGGACCTGCTCGTCAGCCTCGGCGGCGACGGGACGATGCTGCGCAGCATGCGGCTGGCGGCGGGCGCGGCGACGCCGGTCCTCGGCGTCAACCTCGGCCGCCTCGGGTTCCTCGCCGAGATCGACGTGGACGGGCTGGCGGACGCGCTGACCAGCATCGACGCGCACCGGTACGAGGTGGAGCCGCGGATGGCGGTGTGCATGCGGCTGCCCGGCGGGGAGGTCGTGTCCGCGTTCAACGACATCGCGCTGGTGCGGATGCCGGGCGACGGCCTCGCCGCGGTGGAGGTGTCGGTGCAGGGCCACCCGTTCGTCCGGTACGCGGGCGACGCGGTGATCGTGGCGACCTCGACCGGCTCGACCGCCTACAGCTACTCCGCCGGCGGGCCGATCGTCTCGCCCGCCGTCGAGGGCTTCCTGGTGGTGCCGGCGGCGGCGCACTCGACGTTCAACCGCGCCGTCATGCTGTCGGCGGACGAGGACGTCGAGCTGACGCTGCTGCCGACGTCGGGGACGCTGGCGGTGGAGGTGGACGGCGGGATCGCCGCGCAGCTCGAGGCGGGGGACCGGCTGCGAGTCACCGCCGCCCGCGGCGCCGCCCGCGTCGTCCGGCTGGGCGGGACGACCTTCTACGAGCGCGCCCGCCGCAAGCTGCGCGTCAGCGGCAGCGCCGAGGCGGACTAGAGGCGGGCCGGAGGAAGGCCGGCCGGGACGGTCAGAGCCAGCCGCGCTCGTCGGCGACGCGCAGCGCCTCCATCCGGTTGTGGGTCCCGGTCTTGGCGATCGCCGCGGACAGGTAGTTGCGGACGGTCCCCTCCGACAGGTACAGGTTCCCGGCGATCTCCGCGACGGTCGCGCCCGAGCGCGCCGCGTTGAGCACGTCGACCTCGCGGGGGGTCAGCGGCGAGTCCCCGGCCGCCAGCGTCGCCGCCGCGAGCGCCGGGTCGACGAC
>NZ_JBEYYT010000698.1:0-3368 GCF_040645715.1 Spirillospora sp. NPDC046719
CACCCCCCCCGCCCGCCCGGGCGGCCCCCGTGCGCCCGGGAGGGTCAGGCGGTCGCGGTCACCTTGGCCGCCACGGCGGGCGGGACCTCGGCGTACGAGTCGAACTGCATCGAGTGGACCGCGCGGCCCGAGGTGGCGCCGCGCAGGTGCCCGACGTAGCCGAACATCTCCGCCAGCGGGACGAGGGCGCGGACGACCTCGGCGCCGCCCCGCGACCGGGTGCCCTCGACGCGGCCGCGGCGCGCGTTGAGGTCGCCGATGACCGCGCCCATGTGCTCGGCGGGCGTGGTGACCTCGACGGCCATCACGGGTTCGAGCAGCACGGGCGACGCGCGGCGGACCGCCTCCTTGAAGGCCAGCGAACCGGCGATCGTGAAGGCGAGCTCGGACGAGTCGACCGGGTGGTGGTCGCCGTCGAGCAGGGTGACGCGCACGCCCGTCATCGGGAAGCCGGCGAGCGGGCCGGTCCGCATGGCCTCCTGGCAGCCGTCGTCCACGGACGGCACGAAATGCCGCGGAACGCGCCCGCCGGTCACCCGGTTGACGAACTCGTAATGCCCCTCGATCGGCTCGATGGAGAGCTGGACCTTCGCGAACTGCCCCTTTCCGCCGTTCTGCTTCCTGTGGGTCACCTCGACCTTCGAGGCGGCCCGGCGAACCGTCTCCCGGTAGGCGACGCGCGGCCGGCCGACCGCGGCGTCGACACCGTGCTCGTCCCGCAGGCGGGCGACGAGGACCTCGAGGTGGAGCTCCCCCATCCCGCCGATGACGGTCTGGCCGGTCTCGGCGTCGGCGTGCACCTGGAAGGACGGGTCCTCCTCCGCGAGCCGCTGGACGGCGGCGGCCAGCCGCTCGTGGTCGCCCCGCGCGCGGGGCTCGATGGCGACCTCGATGACCGGTGCGGGGAAGTCCATGGACTCCAGCACGACGGGGTGCGCCGGGTCGCAGAGCGTCTCGCCGGTCGTGGTCCGCTTCAGGCCCATGACCGCGACGATGTCGCCCGCGCCCGCCGACCCGATCTCCTCGCGGCTGTTCGCGTGGACGCGGTAGATCTTGCCGATCCGCTCCCTTCCGCCGGTGACGGCGTTCAGCACCGGCGTGCCGGCCTCCATGCGGCCGGAGTAGATCCGGACGAAGGTGAGCCGGCCGAGGTGCCGGTCGGTCATGATCTTGAAGGCGAGGGCGGACAGCGGTGCGCGGTCGGACGCGGCGTGCGGGCCGCCCGCGACGTCCAGCGGCGAGGGCAGGTACCGCGCGATCGCGTCCAGCAGCGGCTGGACGCCCTTGTTCCGGTACGCGCTGCCGCACAGCACCGGGGTGGCGGCGGACGTGACGGTCAGCCGCCGGATCGCCTCGTGCAGCCGCTCGGCGGCCGGTTCGGCGCCCGCCACGTAGAGCTCCATGATCGTCTCGTCATGCTCGGCGAGCGTCTCGACGAGCCGTGCCCGCGCGCGCCGCGCGTCCGCCGCGAGCTCGGGCGGGACGGGCCGGACGTCCGGTTCGCCGTCGCCGGACCAGACGAGCGCGCGCTCCTCCACCAGGTCGACGACGCCGGTGAAGCCGGACTCGGCGCCGATCGGCAGCTGCAGGACGAGCGGCACCGCGCCCAGCCGGTCGGCGATCATGTCGACGCAGCGGTGCAGGTCGGCGCCCGCGCGGTCGAGCTTGTTGACGAAGCAGACGCGCGGGACGCCGTACCGGTCGGCCTGCCGCCACACGGTCTCCGACTGCGGCTCGACGCCGGCGACGCCGTCGAACACGGCGACGGCGCCGTCGAGGACGCGCAGGCACCGTTCGACCTCGATGGTGAAGTCGACGTGGCCGGGCGTGTCGATCAGGTTGATCGTGTGCCCGCGCCAATGGCAGGTCGTCGCGGCGGACGTGATGGTGATTCCGCGCGCGCGTTCCTGGTCCGTCCAATCCAGCGCGGTATTCCCGTCGTGCACTTCCCCGATGCGGTGCGAGACGCCGGTGAAGTAGAGGATCCGCTCGGCGGTGGTGGTCTTGCCGGCGTCGATGTGCGCCATGATCCCGATGTTGCGAACGGTCGTCAGGTCAAGGAAGGTCGCGGTCATCGGGAATCACTCCTTTTCTGGCTCTCGCCGGTGGGGACGCGGAAATGTTCCGCGGCCCCGCGACGATAACCGCGGGCCCGGAATCGGCGCCAAAGGTTTTCCGGCGTTCTCCGGGCCCGGGAGCGGTCAGCCCGCGGGGTTGAGCAGCCCCGCGGAGACGACGGCGCGGCCGAAGGGGCGGGCCAGGTCGGCGAGGCGTTCGCAGCCGTCCTCGCCGAGGGCGGCGTAGGCGGGCAGCGCGAGTTCGTCGGTGCGGTCCTCGATCCGCTGCCGGAACGCCTTTCCCTCGACCGAGAGCTCGTCGCCGTCGAGGAGGCCGCGGGCGCGCAGCGCCTCCTCCGTCGCGGCCCATTCGTCGGCGGGCCACGAGCGGGTGGCCTTGAGGAACGGCGTCGGAATGGTGCCGGTGGCGGCGTGCAGGACGAGCGCTTCGAGCGGCGCGACGCCCGCGTCCGTCAGGGCGGCCACGTGCCCGTCGCCGCGGAACTCGCGGAGCAGGGTCTGGGCGTGCCAGAGCCGGTCGATCGGCTCGTCCGGCCAGGGCAGGGCGGCGTGCGCGGCGAACAGGGGGCGGCCGTGCAGGTGGTCGCAGGCGGCCTCGGCGGCGCGGGTGGCGAGGCCGAGGATCTCGTCGAGGCCGTCGACGCGGTGGATGCCGGCGCGGCGCAGCGCGGTGCCGGCCGCGTCCAGCCGGGCGGCGAGCACCTGCTCGGGGGTCGCCTTCTCCCAGGCGGCGGGCAGGGCGGCGCGGACCAGCCCGGGGTGGAAGTTGTAGAAGGTCGCGATGACGACCTCGGCGGACGCGCGACCGAAGGCGGCGGACCGGGAGGCGAAGTAGCCGGCGGCGCCGTCCAGGCCCAGCGCGGCGTAGCGCTCGGGTCCCTCCGGCACGAAGTAGATCATGCCGTGCACCGGTTCCAGCCGGCGCCAAGCCTCGCGCGCTGCCCGCATCGTCCGTCCTCCGTACCGACCAGTAGGAATTCGAACGTAATTCTAGTTTCCGGCGCCCGTCAATCCCCCCGCGTCCCCCGGCGCACCCCGCGACCAGGAAGATCGTTGACGAAAGTTCGCACCGTCAGCACCGGCGGTTCACCCTTCCCGCGTCATGATCATCAGGCTGTCACCGCAGAGGAGGGTGGTACCGGTGGTGAGGAAGCGGACGGTGGCCGTCGCGGCGGCCCTGAGCGCGGCCGTCGTCAACACGGCGGTCCTGAGCACGGCGGCCATGGGCACGGCGGGCGCCGCCCCGGCGCCCCCGGCGCCCCCGGCGGCGGACGGCGCCGGATCCGGCGA
>NZ_JBEYYT010000699.1:0-3361 GCF_040645715.1 Spirillospora sp. NPDC046719
GCCGCGCCTCGGCCGGCGCCCGCGCGGGCAGCCGGAACCGGCGCGGCCGGGCCGGCCACACGCCCTGCGGCCGCAGGATCACGATGACGATGAGCAGCAGTGCGAAGAACAGCCCCCGGTACTCCTGCACGGTCCGCAGCGCCTCGGGCAGCGCGACGATGACGATCGCGCCGATCATCACGCCGGGCCGGCTGCCCATCCCGCCGATGATGACCACCAGCAGGATCATCAGCGAGGTCAGGAACGTGAAACTGGACGGGTCGACGGTGCCGAGCTGCGCCGCGTTCAGCGGGCCGGCGACCGCGCCGACGGCGGCGCCGAGGACGTAGGCGAGCAGCTTCACCCGCCGGGACGGGACGCCGACCGCCTCGGCGGCGGTGTCGTCGGAGCGGATCGCCCGCCACGCGTACGCCAGCCGCGACCGCGCCAGCAGGCCCGTCAGGACCAGCACGGCGACGAAGAACGCGAGCGCCAGGTGGAAGAAGCCGGCGGGCGTGACGACCTGCCGTCCGGCGACCGAGACCGGCGGGATCCCGGTCAGCCCGTTCGGGCCGCCGGTGACGTCCAGGTTCACCACCGTGATCCGGATGATCTCGCCGAAGCCGAGGGTGACGATCGCGAGGTAGTCGCTGCGCAGCCGCAGCGTCGGGTACCCGATCACGACCCCGGCGGCGGCCGCGGCGAGCACCGCCGCCGGCAGCGTCAGCCAGAAGTTCCAGCCCAGCTTCACCATCAGCAGCCCGGACGTGTACGCGCCGATCGCGAAGAACGCCGCGAAGCCGAGGTCCAGCAGCCCGGCGTAGCCGACGACGATGTTGATGCCGAGCCCGAGGATCGCGTAGATGAGGATCGTCCCGGCGACGGTGACCTGGTAGTCGTCCATCACCTGCCCGCCGGCCAGCGCGAGCACGACCAGCAGCGGCCAGCCCCCGTACCGGAGCGCCAGGTCCCGGCGCAGCGGGTTCCCGGCCCTCATGCGCGCTCCACGACGCGTTCGCCGAACAGCCCGGTCGGCCGCAGCGCCAGCACCGCGATCAGCAGCCCGAAGATGATCACATCGGTCCAGCGGGACGAGACGTACCCGGCGGCGAACGACTGGACGAGCCCGATGCACACGCCCGCGACCATCGTCCCCGGCAGGTTTCCGATGCCGCCGAGCACCGCGGCGGTGAACGCGCGGAGCCCGATCAGGAACCCCATCCCGAAGCTGATCTGCACGTAGTACAGCCCGTACATGACGCCGGCGGCGCCCGCGAGCAGGGAGCCGACGAAGAACGTGACGAGGATGAGCCGCTCGACGTCGATGCCCTGCAGCCGCGCGGCGTCCCGGTCCATCGCCAGCGCCCGCATCGCGGTGCCGGTGACGGTCCGGGTGACGAACAGCCACAGCCCCGCCATCAGCGCCACCGACAGCAGCACGAGCGCGAGCTGGCCGTAGGTGACGCGGACGGTCCCGCTGAAGATCCGGCCGCCGTCCAGCACCCCCGGGTACGACTTGAACCGGGCGTGCGTCAGGTCCTTCACGCCCTCCTCCAGCGCCAGCGACACCCCGATCGCGGAGATCAGCAGCGCCAGCCGGGGCGAGGACAGCAGCGGGACGTAGGCGGCGCGGGCGATCCCGGTGCCGACCAGGCCGGTGGCGAGCGCGCCCGCCACCACCGCGGCGAGCACCGCGGGCCAGGCCGACCCGCCGGTCACGCCGAGCGTGGTGAGGACCCCGTACCCGGCGAACGCCCCGATCATGAACACGTCGCCGTGCGCGAAGTTGATCAGCCGCACCACGCCGTAGATCATCGAGTAGCCGAGCGCGATCAGCGCCAGGAACGCCCCGATGGTCAGGCCGTTGACCAGGTACTGGACGAACTCGCTCATGCCGCCGCGCTCATGAGGTCTTGGCGTCCACCCAGGCGCCGCTCTTGTCGAGCTTCTTGTAGGCGGTGAACGCGCCGTTCTGCACGTGGACGGTGATGTACAGCGGGTCGGTCCGGTCGCCCTTCGCGTCGAAGGTGATGGGGCCGGTGATGCCGGGGAAGTCCCTGACGCCGTGCAGGCCCTTGATGATGTCGGTGCCCTTCGTCCCGGTCTGCCCGATGACCTTCGCGAGGACCTTCACCGCGTCGTACTCGTAGACGGAGAACGGCCCCGGGTCGGCGCCGTTCTTCGCCTTGTAGGCGGACACGAACCCCGACGCGGCGGGCAGGTCCTTGGCGAGCGGCGCGGTGGTGGCGATGTAGCCGTCCGCCGCGGAGCCGGCCGTCTTCAGGACGGTCGCGTCGGTCGTCGCGTCCCCGCCCATCAGCGTGAACCTCAGGCCGAGCTGCTTGCGCTGCTTCATCAGCAGGCCCGCCTCGGCGTAGTAGCCGGTGAAGTACAGCACGTCCGGCCTCGTCGAGGCGACCTTCGTCAGGACCGGGCTGTAGTCGGACTGGCCGGGCTGCAGCGCGTCCTCGTAGACGACCTGCCCGCCGGCCTGCTTCACCGAGGCCGCCGCGGCGTCCGCGAGGCCCTTGGCGTAGGTGGTGTTGTCGTGCAGCAGCGCGACGCGCCTCGCGCCGAGCGGGCCGGTCATGAACTTCGCCGCGACCAAGCCCTGGTTGTCGTCGCGCCCGCAGGTCCGGAACACCTTGCCCTTGCCGCTGTCGGTCAGCGACGGGTTGGTGGAGGCGTCCATGACGAACGGCACGCTCCGCCGCCCGTAGATCGGGATCGCGGGCACCGCCGCGCCCGAGCAGTAGCCGCCGGCGACCGCGACCACGCCGCTGTTGAGCAGCTTCTGCGCGGCCTGCGCGCCCTGCTGCGCGCTGCACTGGTCGTCCGCCTGGACGATCTTGATCTTCTTGCCCTTCACCCCGCCGGCCCTGTTGACCTCGTCGGCGGCGACCTTCGCGGCGGCGAGGATGTCCTGGCCGGCGGACGCGGAGTCGCCGCTCAGCGGGGCCGGCACGCCGATCTTGACCTCGCCGGATCCGCCGGAGCCGCCCGACCCGCAGCCGGCGGCGAGCGGGACCAGCAGCAGCCCGGCGCCGGCCGCCGCGAGCCCGTGCGATCGCGCTCCGCGGCGCCGTGGTTTCGTGGACGTCATCGGTGCTCCCTCGCTCGTCAGGCGGGTTGGCAAAAGCGTGATCCGTCGACGGACGGCCGTCGAGACGACGAAGCATGCGATCTCATGTCGTGATCGGTAAGCACCGCTTGCCCTTTCGGACTCGACAGCGCGGGGCGCGGCTCGCGAGGATCGCCGCATGGCCGACGTCCTGCTGCTGTCCGCCGCCGACGTGCGCGCGGTGTTCGACCTGCCGGCCGCGATCGAGTCGCAGCGCGCCGCGTTCGCGGCGCTCGGCACGGGAGAGGCGCGGCTCGCGCC
>NZ_JBEYYT010000700.1:0-3350 GCF_040645715.1 Spirillospora sp. NPDC046719
CCGATCGGCCCCGGCGGCCCCCGAGCGCGCGGGGGGGGCGGGGCGCAGGCCCCGCCCCTCCGGTCCCGACGAGGCCGGACGTCGTCAGACGTTCACGCCGAAGTCGGCGGCGATGCCCGCCAGCCCGGAGGCGTACCCCTGGCCGACCGCGCGGAACTTCCACTCCGCCCCGTTGCGGTACAGCTCGCCGAACACCATCGCGGTCTCGGTGGAGGCGTCCTCGGTCAGGTCGTAGCGGGCGATCTCCCCGCCGCCGGCCTGGTTGACCACCCGGATGAAGGCGTTGCGGACCTGCCCGAAGTTCTGCTGCCGGCCGTCGGCGTCGTAGATCGACACCGGGAACACGATCTTGGCGACCTCGGCCGGGACGGTCTGCAGGTCCACCTTGATCTGCTCGTCGTCGCCCTCGCCCTCACCGGTCAGGTTGTCGCCGGTGTGCTCCACCGACCCGTCCGGGCTCTTCAGGTTGTTGAAGAACACGAAGTGCTGGTCCGACAGCACCTTGTTCTCCGCCGAGCACAGCAGCGCGCTGGCGTCCAGGTCGAAGTCGGTTCCGGTGGTCGTGCGCACGTCCCAGCCCAGACCCACGACGACCGCGGTCAGTCCGGGAGCCTCCTTGGTCAACGAGACGTTGCCGCCCTTGCTCAGACTGACTCCCACTGTGCCTACCTCCGTATCGGACCGGGCGGATGACGGTCACCCGCGGCCTGTCTAAGCAGAACGGTAGTCAGTCCCCGCCGGTTCCCCCGCCGCTTTCGCCGATGACCGGCGTGGCGTGCGGGTTCGCCGCCGCGGGGCGGGTCAGCCGCCGGTGAGGAACGCCGTCGGCGCGGTGATCACCGGGGGCAGCTCGAACGCCGCCGCCAGTTCCCCGGCGCGCGGCGCGAGCTCGTCGCAGGCCCGCCGCCGCGCCGCGTGCACGTCCTGCAGCCAGCCGGGCGGCACCACGCCCTCGTCGAGCAGGCCGCCGGCGCGGCGCGCCCTCCAGTTCAGGGCGTTCAGGCGCAGCACGGGGCGCAGCGCCGCCGGGCCGCTCTCCAGCGCCGCGTCGCAGATCTCCAGCGTGACGCGGTCGGCGCACGCGGTCGCGGTCTGCGCGGCGAGCACGAGGTTGTCGTTCCAGGCGGTGAAGGGGTCGGCGCCCGCGTCGGCGGCCCCCCGGACCCGTTCGGCGAGCCGGTCGCGCATCCGCCGCTCGGCCTCGCGCGCCAGGAACAGCCACACCCGCGGCGAGTCCAGGTCCCCGTCGTCGGGCGGGCCCGGCACGGCCTCGGGCGGGGTGTAGCGGTCCAGGTCGGCCATCGCCCGCGCCGTGTCGTACAGGATCAGCTCGTTGTCGCCGCCGGCGTTCATGTAGGCGTGGGCGAGGCCCCGGTAGGCGTTGAGGCGCTCGACCGCCGCGAACCCGGGCGCGCCCGAATGCACCCGGCACATCGACACCGTCTCCTGCGCGGTGACGGTGGAGGCCGCCTTCAGCAGCGCCAGGTCCCGGTCGACCGCCGACCACGGCGCCCACGCGGTCTGCGGGCCGCCGGCGGGCGCGTCGGCGGAGGTCCGGCGGACCTTGACGTGGGCGGCGACCGCCGTCAGCGCGTACGCCGACGCCAGCGCGCCCAGCACCGCCTCCTGCTGGTTGCGGTAGTCGGTCAGCGGGCGGCGCGGCGCCAGGCGGCCGAGGGTGGAGCGGCCCGCCGAGTGCGCCAGCAGCATCCCGGCGGACGCGCGGGTGATCGCGGCGGACGCGGAGATCACCGAGCGCCACACCGCCGGCGCGATGCCCATCGAGCGGGTCAGCCGCGCGGCGGGCGACCCGGCGGGGTCGTGGAAGGAGCCGTCGGCGTCGATGCGGGCGCCGTCGCGCAGCCACGCCTCGTAGGGGACGTGCAGGTCCTCCAGCAGCACGGCCGCGTAGTCGACCTGCAGGCCGGTCGTCTCGGGGGCCGGCACCACCCGCACCCCGGGCGGGACGGAGCCGTCGGGGCCGCGGACCGGCACCGCGAACACGAACACCCCGCGCTCCTCGCCGCCGTGCACGAGGGTGGCGTACACGCAGGCGGTCTTGGGCAGGTCGGGGTGGGCCGTGCTGGTGGGGAACTTGGCGGCCTGCACGTCGGGGGTGTGCAGCACGAAACCGCCGGTGGCGGGGTCGTGGCGGGCGATGGTGCGCGGGGACAGGTGGCTGTTGCTGCGGCCGACCTCGGTCATCAGCAGCGTCCCGAACGAGTCCATCGACTCCAGCGCCTCGCGGGCGGCGTTCGGGCCGTCCTGGCCGCCGAACCGCACGATCGGGCCGAGCGCCAGGGTGTAGTGCAGCATCATCACGTGGAACAGCGCCGGGTCGGCGATCGCGGCGCGTTCCAGCAGCGCGCACAGCGCCGGCGGGTCGTCCAGCAGCTCCGACCCGGGCGGCGCGGCGAGCCCGGCGCGCCTCAGCCGCGCGTAGGTGAGGGCCTGGTGGTCGCGGGCGGTGAGCCCGCCGGGGTAGCTGAAGAACTCCTCGGGGACGGCGTCGGCGAACCGCTCCCGGAGCTTGGGGCCGGGGGACGCGCCGCGCACGAAACCGGCGAGGTCGCCATCGGGGGAGGTGCCCATGGACATGCCCATCACGCTGCTCTCCTGTCGGGACGGAGTGGTCGGGCTGAACGGATCGGGCGAAGGCGGGGGGACGAGGTAGGGGGCCGGGCCGGGGAAAGGCGGAGAAGGGGTCGGGCGGCCGGGTCGAGGCGGCGGGGTCCGGGGCGGGGTCAGACCTGCGGGTCGGGGGTGATGCCGGGCGCGGACTTGCCGACCGGCGGGCCGTCCGGCCCGATCGCGTCGGCGGCGCCGCGGGCGGTCTCGGTGGCGCGGGGGCGCGGCACGTCCCGGCGGGGCCGGTCGCGCAGCGGGACCAGGAAGGTCTGCGCGTCCGGGACGCTGAGGCGGGCGCACTGGCACAGCGCGTTGCCCGACCCGGCCTCGGCGAACACCGTCGCGCCGGCGGCGTGCACGGCGCGCAGCGCCTCCGGCAGCCGGACGGGCTTGACGATGCAGTCGGCCAGCGCCCGGTGCAGGTCGTCGTCGTCGCGGTAGGCGCGCCCGCGGACCGGCGAGTGCACGGCCAGCTCCAGGGGCCGCTGCGGGAAGGCGCGGATCGTGGCGTACCACTCGTCGTCGGCGCCGGCCATCGCGGGATGGTGCGACAGGTAGGGCACGGCGAGCCGGACGGCCCGCACCCCGGCGGCGCGGGCGGCCTCCAGCACCGCCTCCGCGACCCGCACGACGGAGGAGACGCGGGGACGGAAAGAGTGTGCCACGACCTTAGAAGAGCTCGGGGGGAGCGCGATCAGTAAAGCATGCTCGGGGGCCTGGGG
>NZ_JBEYYT010000701.1:0-3342 GCF_040645715.1 Spirillospora sp. NPDC046719
GGAGGAACCCGAACGGGTTCCTCCGGCCTTCCGCGTGCTCTGGGGAGCATCCCTGAGGCCACCCCTAGCCGGACCCTGAGGCCACCCCGAGATTTCGCGATATAACTTGCTTCCTCTCGCCTTTCGAGAGACTCTGGTCCTGAGCGAGTTTTCGCGTCATATCGCGAGATCCACGGACCTCTCAGGAGATCGACCATGCGCGCACAGAGCCAGGCTCCCCCCAGAACACCGGCCGGCAGGCTCGCCGGGCTGATCGCCGGACGCCGCGGCAAGTGGGCCGTCCTCGCCGTCTGGATCGTCCTGCTGGCCGCGCTCGGCCCGCTCGCCGGGCGCCTGGGCGACGTGGAGGACAACGACGCGGCGTCCTGGCTGCCCGCGAGCGCCGAGTCCACGCAGGTCGTCAAGCAGCAGGACATGTTCCAGAAGGACGAGACGATGCTCGCCGTCATCGTCTACGAGCGTCCCTCCGGCATCACCGCGGCCGACCGCGCCAAGGCCGCCGCCGACAAGCCCGCCTTCGAGCGGCTCCCGGGCGCCGAGAAGGCGCAGGGACCGTTCCCCTCCAAGGACGGCAGCGCCCTGGAGACCCTCGTCCCGATCAAGAGCGACGACGTGACCGACGCCGTCGACCAGGCCCGCGACCTCGTCAAGCGGGGACCGCCCGGCCTGTCCGCGCACGTCACCGGGCCCGCCGGCGCCGGCTCCGACCAGTTCGGCGTGTTCCAGACCCTCGACGGCTTCCTGCTCATGGCGGCCGGCATCGTCGTGATCGTCCTGCTGCTGATCATCTACCGCAGCCCCGTCCTGTGGTTCATCCCGGTGCTCAGCGCCGTCTTCGCCCTCGGACTCGCACAGTCCGTCGTCTACCTGCTGGCCAAGTACGCCGACCTGACCGTCAACGGGATGAGCTCCGGCATCATGACCGTGCTGGTGTTCGGCGTCGCCACCGACTACGCCCTTCTGCTCGTCGCCCGCTACCGCGAGGAGCTCCACCGGCACGAGGACCGGCACGAGGCCATGGCGTTCGCCCTGCGCCGCGCCGCGCCCGCCGTCATCGCGTCCGCCGCCACCGTGGCCGTCGGCCTGCTGTGCCTGCTGCTCGCCGACCTGAACTCCACCGCCGGGCTCGGCCCGGTGGCCGCGGCGGGCGTCCTCACCGCGCTGGCGGCGATGGTCACGCTCCTGCCCGCCCTGCTCGTCATCTTCGGCCGCTGGGTGTTCTGGCCGCTCGTCCCGCGCTACGACGCCAAGTACCTCGAACCGGAGGCGTACGAGGCCGAGCACGGAATCTGGTCCCGCGTGGCGGGCCTGGTGGGCAGGCGCTCGCGCTTGCTCTGGGTCACCACCGGCATCGTCCTGATCGGTCTCACCTTCGGCCTCGGCTCGCTCAAGGCGGACGGCCTCTCCAACCCCGGGCAGTTCACCGGACGCCCCGACTCGATCGCCGGGCAGGAGGCCGTGGCGCGGCACTACCCCGCCGGATCCGGCTCCCCGGCCGTCGTTATCGGCAAGGCGTCGGAGTCGACCCAGATCGCCGCCGCGGCCGCGCGCACACAGGGCGTCGCCCAGGTCGGTCCGCCCGCGACCGAGAACGGGCTCGTCATGTACGAGGCGACCCTGCGCGACCCAGCCGACAGCAAGGCGGCCGAGCGGACCATCGACCGGCTCCGGGACGCTGTGCACGCCGTCCCGTCCGCCGACGCGAAGGTAGGCGGCACCACCGCCACGTCCCTGGACACCAAGCGGGCCTCCGTACGCGACAACAAGGTCATCATCCCGGTCGTGCTGGGCGTGGTCTTCGTCATCCTCGTCCTGCTGCTGCGCGCGCTCGTGGCGCCGCTGCTGATGATGGGCACCGTCGTCCTGTCGTTCCTCGCCTCGCTGGGCGCGTGCGCGCTCATCTTCAGGCACGGCTTCGGCTTCGAGGGCACGGACACGGGGTTCCCCCTGCAGGCGTTCACCTTCCTGGTGGCGCTCGGGGTCGACTACAACATCTTCCTCATGCACCGCGTACGGGAGGAGTCCCAGGCGCTCGGCACGCGGCGCGGCATCCAGCGCGGCCTCACCGTCACCGGCGGCGTCATCACCTCGGCCGGGGTGGTGCTGGCGGCGACGTTCGGCGCGATGGCGACGCTGCCGCTGGTGTCCATGGTGGAGATGGGCTTTGTCGTCGCGTTCGGCGTCCTGTTCGACACTCTGGTCGTCCGGTCGCTGCTCCTGCCCGCCCTGTCGCACGACCTCGGACGGCGGATCTGGGCGCCGGGCCGGCTCGCCGCCCGCGAGGCGCACGCCGGCCGGTCCCGCGTCCTCGACCGGGTGGGCTGACGCGAGATCCGCCCCGCTTCACAGGGTGCCCCGTTTCTGGGGATATAGAGGGGTCCGGTGCGGCACCGGGCCCCTCCGCCGCGTCGCCGATCATGAAGTTATCCACATTTCGCTGCGGGTCGCACGCGCTCCGGCGGGCTGGTTAGTGTCGGCGGCATGTCCACCAACTCCCAGCCCACGGCCGAGATCGCGGTCATCGGCGGTTCCGGTTTCTACTCCTTCCTCGACGACGTCGAGGAAGTGCGCGTCGACACCCCCTACGGCCCCCCGAGCGACGCCATCACCATCGGCGAGCTCGCCGGGCGGCGCGTCGCGTTCGTCCCCCGGCACGGCCGCGACCACCGCTTCCCGCCCCACAAGATCCCCTACCGGGCCAACCTGTGGGCGCTGCGGGCGCTGGGCGTCCGGCAGGTCCTCGCGCCGAGCGCGGTCGGCTCGCTGACCCCCGACCTCGGGCCAGGCACGCTGGCCGTCCCCGACCAGCTCGTCGACCGGACGTCCGCACGCCCGCAGACCTACTACGACGACGGCGCCGCGATCCACGTCTCCTTCTCCGACCCGTACTGCCCGGTCGGCCGGCGCGCCGCCGTCGATGCCGCGAACACCGCCGGGTGGGCGCCCGTCGACGGCGGCACCCTCGTCGTCATCGAGGGCCCCCGGTTCTCCACCCGGGCCGAGTCCCGCTGGTTCGCCGGCCAGGGCTGGACGCTCGTCGGGATGACCGGCCACCCCGAGGCCGTCCTCGCCCGCGAGCTGGCGCTCTGCTACACCCCGCTCTGCCTGGTCACCGACCTCGACGCCGGCATCGAGGAGGGCGAGGGCGTCACCATGGACGAGGTGCTGCGGGTGTTCGGCGAGAACATCGGGCGGCTGCGCGGCCTCGTCGCGGACGTGGTCAAGGCGCTGCCCGCCGAACGCGGCTGCCCCTGCCCCTCGGTCCTGGACGGCATGGACCTCCCGCTGGAGCTGCCGTGAGGGCACGCGCGGCCCGGCTGCGGCGGCCGCTGGCGGCGCTGT
>NZ_JBEYYT010000702.1:0-3339 GCF_040645715.1 Spirillospora sp. NPDC046719
CTTCCCGCCCGGGCCGAGACGGGCGCGACCGCCGAGGTGCTTCTCGGCGTGGACGCGGCCAACAAAGGTGCCGCCGTCGGGAGTGCGCATCGGCACGTTCAGCGACGGTGCAGAGAGCGGTCGCGGCGACGCCGAGTCGAGCTGCAGGACGCGCAGGACGCCCGCGCCCGGTGTCCAGGTCGACGGCGCCCGTCGGCTCGTCGCAGAACAGGGCGCGGGGTCCTTGGCAATAGCGCGGGCGATCGCGACGCGCTGCTGCCCGCCGCGCTGCGCGCCGTCCCGGCGGAGGAAGTACGCGCCGACCTGGACCGGACCTGCGGCGTCCGCACCGCGTCGCTGCGGGAGCTGTACGCCCACCCGTCCAGCGGGCTGGGTCGGCTCGCCGGAGAGATCCGCGCGTTCTGGGAGTCGGCCCTGGCAGAGGACTGGCCGCGCGTACGGGCATTGTTGGAGGCCGACGTGCTGTACCGCGCGCGGGAGCAGACCGACGGCGGGCCCGCCCGGCTGTTCAACGCGCTCGACCCCGCGATCCGCTGGCGCGGTGACAGCCTGTCGATCCGGCTGGCCCACCACTCCGCTGCCCAACGGCTGGATGGACGGGGCGTCGTGCTGGTGCCGTCGGCCTTCGCCTGGCCGCGCGTCCTCGTCAAGACAGGCCCCGTGTGGCCGGTCACCGTGCGCTACTCGCCGCGCGGCGTGGGCCTGCTGTGGACGGCCGACCGTCCGGCCGCACCGGATGCGCTCGCCGGGGTGCTCGGCGCGACACGGGCGATGCTGCTCACCGCCCTGCGAGCGGCCGGTCTTGTCACCGCCCGGCGCAGCGGCAGATACGTTCTCTACACTCGCACGGCCGTCGCGGACCGGGACTCGGAGCGGATCGGTGCGGAATCCGGAACGACCACGTGGTCTCCCTCAGCGACCACCATCGTCCCTGGCGGTCAGCGGACGACGCGGTAGGAGAGGTGGGTCGCCGCAGGGGTCTCGATCACGCGGATGCGTTCGAGGGTGATCGAAGAGTCGAGCGCGCCGAACAACGGCGTACCGCCGCCGACCAGGACCGGGATCACGTGCACGCGGATCTCGTCCACCAGGCCGAGCGGTAGCGCCTGCTGCATGACGGTCGCGCCGTGCAGCCCGACGACTTTGTCGCCCGCCGCCTTACTGGCCTGCTCGATCGCGCTGGCCACCCCGTCGGTGACGAAGGTGAACACGGGCGGGTACGACCTGGTCGGTGCCTGGTGAGTGACCACGAAGCACGGGACATCGCCCATCGGGCCGCCCACGCCCCAGCCGCCCTCCCCCTCGTTCTTTTCGAACGACTTGCGGCCCATCACCACCGCGCCCCAGTCTTCGACCATCTGCTCTAAGATCGCCCGATCTTGGTCGGTCGCCTGGTCGGACATCCACTTGTGCAGCATCCCGGCACCGTCGCCGAACGGGTTCTCGCGGCTGTCGTTGGGCCCGGTGACGTACCCGTCGAGCGAGATGGACATGTCGCAGATCACTTGCGCCATGGGATACGCACTCCCTCTGTAGAGGTTTTAGATCCGCTGTGTACGACTCGGTGTGTCGGTCGAACTCATCGGTGACCTGTGGATCGCCCATCACGCGTCCCCTGTCGCGAACCTGCGCCTGATGAAGCAGCGCCAGACCGGGGCTCAGGCACACGACATGCCAAACAGCACGCGGATCCCAGGTCAAGTCGAGTGGCAGAGCCCCCGCTGGACACCCGAGACCGGTGAGGGCCCCGTTCGGTGCCTGCGTCTTCCTGGCCCAGCGGGCGCCTCTCGGCTTTGGCCGCGCGTTCGAGGGCGGCGCCCAGATGCGCGCGCATGGTGCCCGCGACAGCGCGCGTCATCGAGCGCGCATCTCAGGTCCGTCTCGGCGGCCGCGCGGCGGCCGCCTTCGATCTGAAGCTTGGTGGCGGGATCCTCGCGCACCCGCTGCCGCTCGACTTCGGTGTCCACCGCTGCATCGTTGATCACTGCGGCTGCGCGGGCTTGCTCGGCGACAGCCAGTTGCTGGCGGGTGTCCTCCAGTCACGAGTGGGGGCAGATGTGGCGCAGCCGATCGCCGTGTCGGCTGACGGGTCCCGGCGTGCCCGCCGGTCGGGTTGATTAGCCCGGACGGCGTTGGGCGTCGTGCCCCCTTGGTGGGGAAGCTGCCCTCCTCGTAGAGGGGTAGGCACTGGCGCGCTGGGCCTCGCCGATCGTTGCAGGACGACCAGCAGCGGTTCTTCAGGCCGTCAGGAGCAGTTCGGTGTAGGCCGCCCAGCAGCAAGGAGGCTGGGGCGAGGTTGTCGGGTCGGACACCGGGCTCTGGTAGGGCCTGCCAGTCCCCGACCATGATCGTGCGCGCCGCTGCGTACCCATAGCGCCAGTTCTCGGAACACATACCGGTTGTCCAGATCCTCACTGGCCACGCACATCCGGACGGCGGCATCGGAGTGCTTGCGCCCGCGGGTTCTGCGGATAGCGCCGGCGGTGGCACGGTCGAGCCGACCGACCTGGCACCTGCTGACCTCCTTGGCAATCGCATCACTCAGGATGCGCCTGCGCACCGCAGGTCGCCTACGTTTTGCAGATCATCGTGCTGACTCCGTTCCAGAGGGGCCGCTCCGACCCTGGCCTCTGAATGCTGGCGGCGCCCGGCCGGGGGGCTGTGTGAAGCATCGGGCCTAGGAGTTGCGGCCCGCGGGCACGTGCACGGCGTCCAGGAGGCCTCAGGGGATCTGCAGGCCGTCGGCGCACCACAAGGGCCGATTTCGGCCCCCTCCCCGCCGAGGAGGCCAGCCCTCGCGAAGGGCGGCCTGGCGACGGGGTCGGTCCGGCGAGCGGTCCCTACAGTCCTGCTCACGTTCGCTAGGAGCGCGCGGGGAGCGTCGCGGTGTGCCGCCAATGGCCTGACGTGCATGCTTCGCTCAGCGTTGGCCGCCCCTTCACTGACCGCCCCTGGGGCGCATCCTGCTTCGCGTTCGGGGCCCGCAAAGGACCGGCCAGACGTGCCCGCAGGGGGGTGGGTCGCGCCCCGGCCAGGGGCGGCACTGGGGGCCTGACAGGCCCGGGCTGAGGGCCTGGAAGGGCACCCGAACCCCCGTCGTGTGGGTGGTCTGGGCCACTGCCAGGGGTGATCGGCGGGTTCGGATCCCGGCCTGTGGGGGGCGTTTCGAACTTTTTTTGGGGCGGGGGAAGTGGGCCCGATCCCTTGCGTGGGGGGCGTTTTGGGTTGTCTTTGCAGGTCGGGCGGGTGCTTGGGGCGTGCTTGACGAAATATGGGGGCCCTTGAACCTGTTGTGGATGTGTGACCGACGGGGAAGCCCGTCCGGGGCGCCCGACCAGA
>NZ_JBEYYT010000703.1:0-3332 GCF_040645715.1 Spirillospora sp. NPDC046719
TTTCTTGATTTGTGTCGATCCCGTCGGCCAGTTGGCAGCCGGTCCGGCCGGCTGCCGGAGCCCCTTGCACTGCGTTGGCCCCAGCACGCCCGGCCGGTGTCATCCATACCGTCCGGCAGTTCGTTCTCTGCCGCTTCTCATGGACTCGTCTCTCTTCGATGACAGGAACACTACCCGCCGCTCCCTCGAAAATCTACCTCGTTCACTACAGAGTTTCGTAGATCACACCTTGGGCTTCTCTGCGCCGGCCGCGTGTGCTCCGGTCGGTAGCGGGTAAACGGCCAGGCAGCACGCGCTTCGCAGGGAAACCGGGGAGTGACGGCCGTGGGTTTGATCGTGGAGAGCCGGTTCCCGCCGGCGGACGGCGGCCTGGCGGTCGTGACCCTGGCCGGCGAGCTGGACGTCGCCTCCGCGGCCGAGCTGCGCGGTCACCTGGCCGCGCTGATCGGCGACGGCGCCGGCCACCTCATCCTGGACTTCGCCCGGGTCGAGTTCGTCGACTCCAACGGCCTCGGCGTGCTGGCCGGCGTTCACCGCCTCCTGCGGCCCCCGCCGCGGCCGGAGACGGACGAGAACGGCGCCGATGGGGGCGTGCTCGCCGTCGCGGCGGTGAACCAGCGCGTCCGCCAGGTCCTGCGGACCAGCGGCTTCACCCGGATCATCCCGATCTACCCCTCGGTCGAGACGGCGATCGTGGTCCACCAGGCAGGGCCGCACCACCGGCCCGCACCGCACCACCGGCCGGCGCAGCGGGACCGATGAGTGGTCAGGCCGCCAGGCTCACGCCGGCCAGCACGATGCCCGCGGCGCCCGCCGCCGTCAGCACGCCGGCCGCCACCAGCAGCGCGTACTCCTGGCAGACGAACGCGAACGCCTGCCGCCGGGTCGTCCCGATCCTGCGGAGCAGGGCCAGCTCGCCGCGCCGGCCCGAGATCGCCGTTGCGGCCGTGGTGACGGCGCCGATCGCGCCGTAGGCGGCGGCGATGCCGATCATCACCAGCAGGCCGACGCGGGTCTGGTCCGCCTGCCGGTCGGTGACACTGCCGGCCCAGCGCGCGGCGGGGACGGCCGTGGCCTCGGCGTCGGCCCGGTGGCCAGGACCCAGCGCGGCCTTCACGGCCGTGAGGGCGGTGGAGCCGCCGCGCACGTAGACGCGGGTGGGCCGGGCGCTGCCGCTCCGGTGCGGTCCCAGGACGAGTCGCGGGCCGCCGGGTTCGGCGTCGAACACGGCGGTGATCCGCAGGGTCGCCGGGGTGCCGTCGGCGAGCCACAGGTGGACGGTCTGCCCGACCCGCTTGTGCCAGGAGCGGTCGAGCGCCACGGTCGCGTCGTTCAAGCCGTCCAGCGAGCCCTCGCGAACGCGCAGCCCGAGCACCGCCGGGGAGTCGACGGCGATGGCGGGGAACGGGACCGGCGCCGGTGCCTCCAGGTGGAACGGGGTCAGGGCGGGTTCGCGGGCGAGCACGCTGGTGTCGGTGACGGCGGTCGCCGCCGCGCCCGGCACGGCGCGGACGCGGGCGACCAGCGACGTCGGCAGCCCGGCGGCCCCGGAGGGCAGGACGACCAGGTCGGCGGGCGCGGCCTGGTGATGCAGGCCGCGGTCCTCGGCCGCCTGGACGGTGCCCGTCGTGCCGAGGACGGCCAGCCCGAGCCCCAGCGTGATCATCACGGGGGCGACCGTGGCGGCGGCCTGGCGGGAGCCGGCGGCCACCCGTTCGCGGGCCAGCAGGCCGCCGGGCCCGGCACCGCGGGTGAGCGGCCAGGTGAGCGCCCTGATCAGCGGTGGGAGAAGGGCGGGGGCCAGCAGCACCGCGCCGCCGACGATCAGCAGCGCCAGCTCGACGTCGGTCTTCGGGTCCAGGACGGCGTCCGGCGCCACCGTCACCACCGCGAGCAGCAGCACCGCGCCGAAGCCGAGCGCGGCCAGGCCCAGCAGCCGCCGGGGCAGTCCCGATCCGCGAGGTTCGGCGTCCGCCGCGCGCAGGGCCTCGGCCGGGCGGATGGTCGCGGCCCGGACGGAGGCGGCGACCACGGCCAGCACCGCCACCGCGACACCGGCGGCGAACGCGAGCGTCAGCGGCACCGCGCACGCGGTGGTGCGCGGGACGGTGAACCAGGACGGGGCCATGGCGTGCCGGGCGAGCCACCGGGCGAGCAGCGGCCCGCCGCCCAGGCCGAGCACGCATCCGGCGGCCGATCCCGCCACTCCGATCAGCACCGCCTCGACGCCGACCGACCGGACGACCTGGAGCGGTGTCGCGCCGAGGGTGCGCAGCAGCGCCAGCTCGCGCCGGCGGCGCGCGACCGACAGTCCGAAGGCGCTGGCGGTGACGTACAGCGAGACCGAGGCCGAGAGCAGAGCGGCGATGCCGAGGAAGGAGGTCAGCGAGGTCAGGTCGGCGCGGTCGCGGAGCGCGCCGGGATCGGCGAGGGCCCGGTCGCGGCCGGTCAGGAGCCGCACGCCGGGGAGGCCGGCGGCGCGCCGTGCGGCGGCCTGGCCGGTGGGCACCAGCGCGTCGACCGGGGGCGACAGCCGGGCCGCCTCGGCGTCGGAGAAGAAGACGGCGTGCTCGACCTCGGCCGCGCCGGCGGGAGCCCGCGCGGTCCCCACGACGGTGTAGAAGCCGTCCCGGTCGGCGGCATGCACGAGGACCCGCTGCCCCGGCCGCCCACCGGCGGTCGTGACGATCTCGCCGGGACGCGCGGGCGCGCGGCCGGAGGTCAGGGTGTAGGGGGCGAAGGCGGCCGAGGACCAGCCGTGGCCGACCTGGTCGGACGGGCCGCCGGGCAGCCGGGCGGGGAACGTGCGGTCCAGCGCGGCGCCGGGGAAGGCGGCCAGGGCCGCGGCGGGCAGGGCGGGCTGCTCGGCGAACGGGACGGCGGTCGGCGTCCCGTAGCGGTCCCGGAGCCGCAGGTTCGGGTCGGCTTGGACGACGGCGGGGGCGGCGGCGAACCGCCGCGGCAGCCGGTGCGGGTCGTCGGAGGCCGCCCCCAGCACCAGCGCCATCGTGGCGATCACCGCGACGCCGAGGGTGAGCGCGGCCAGCGGTCCGGCGAGGGACGTCCAGCGGGCGCGCAGGCCCGCGGCGGCGACGCTCAGCATGCCGTCGCCTCCCCGGCCGCCGCACCCGCCGCACCCGCCGCACCCGCCGCACCCGCCGCGCCTGCCGCCTCCTCCAGCCGGGCCAGGCGCCCGGCGACGGTCACCGTGTCGGGATCGTCCAGCGTGCCGGCGATACGGCCGTCGGCCAGGAACACGACGCGGTCGGCGTGTGCGGCGGCGACCGGGTCGTGGCTGACCATGACGATCGTCTGGCCGTGCTCGGCGTCCA
>NZ_JBEYYT010000704.1:0-3331 GCF_040645715.1 Spirillospora sp. NPDC046719
CCGCCTCGGCGCGGCCCTGCGCGACGGCGGCCGTCAGCCGGTTCAGGAAGGGGAAGAGCGCGGAGACGACCTGCCCGTACAGGCCGGGCGGCACCTCGGCGTCCAGCGCGTCGGCGACCCGGGACAGGTGCCGGACGGCGACGCGGGTCGCGACGTTCGCCGCGTTCTGCAGGGCGCTCGCGGCGCGGCCCTCCTGCACCTCGGCGGCGCCGACCCGGCGGAAGAAGGCGAGGAGGTCGTCCGGCGGCGGGCCGGGCCGCTCGACGAGGCCGGCGAACGCGCCGATCGCGCATCCGGCGGCGAACTCCAGCGCGTCCCGGCAGGCGGGGGCGGCGTACTCGGGGACCTCGCGCCGCACCTCCTCGACGGTCTCCGCGACGATCGCGGGGACGGCGTCGCGCAGCGCGCCGCCGAGGACGCGCCGCACGCGGGCGTCGCGACCGAGGTCCGGTTCGACGGCGTTGCCGGGAGCCCTCATCGCACACGCCCCTCCCGAGGTGCCCCGCCGGGCACCGTATCGCCGATCTATGTACCGCAAATTAACGGAACAAGCGTGTACGGCTCATTCGAGTGCTGTCAAGACACACGGACCACAGATGTACGTACCGCATGTTCACGGGACGATGGCCTCGCAGCTCCCGAACGACGGTCCTGCCGGGCGCCCGGCGGCCAGCGCGTCGAGGCGCTCCAGGAAGAGGCCCTCGCGCAGCGCCCACGGGCACACGTCCAGCCCGTCGAGCCCGAGGACGTCCATGACCGCCTCGGCGACGATCGCGCCGGCCAGGATCTGGTGCGCCCGCGACGCCTTCACCCCGCGCAGCCTCGCGCGCTCCTCGTCGGGCAGCTTCGCCAGCGTCGGGATCCAGCCGTGCAGGTCCGCGCGTTCGAGGCGGCGCGGCGCGTACAGCCCGGCCTTGGCCTTCGGCGCGCCGCACAGCCGGGCCAGCTGGGTGAACGTCTTGGACGTCGCGACGGCCCGGACCGGCGCGGGCCGTTCGACGATCTCGGTCGTCGCCTCCTTCAGCACGGACCGCACGTGCGCGCGCAGCGCCTTGCGGGTGCGCTTGCGGACCGGCGGCCGGCCCTGCAGGTGGTGCCGGGTGAGCCGGCCCGCGCCGAGCGGGAGCGACAGCGCGATCTCGGGCCCGTCCCCCGCCCCGTAGGCCAGTTCGAGCGATCCGCCGCCGATGTCGGCGAGCAGCAGCGGCCCCGCCGACCAGCCGTACCAGCGCCGCACGGCCAGGAACGTCAGCCGCGCCTCCTGCTCGCCGGACAGGAACCCGAGCGTGACGCCGGTCGCGGCGCGGACCTCGGCGGTGACGTCGTCGCGGTTGGCGGCGTCGCGCAGCGCGGACGTGGCGAGCGGCAGCAGCTCCCCCACCCCGGCGGCGGACGCGGCGGCGGACGCCTCCCGGACCGCGCCGATCAGCCGCCCGACGGCGGGCCGCCCGATCACGCCGTGCCGGTCGGTGGACTCGGCCAGCCGCACCGCGGTCTTCACCGACCGCACGGGCGCGGGCGCCTCTCCGGGGCTGAGGTCGGCGATGCGCAGGTGGGCCGAGTTGGAGCCGATGTCGAGGACGCCCAGGCGCAGCCGGCCGCCCTGGGCGGTGTCGCTGTCGGTGTCGCTGTCGGTGTCGCTGTCGGTGTCGCTGTCGCCGGGGCTGTCCGCGAGGGGGTTCATGGACATGGATTACCCGGGTTTTACCCGTCCAGTCCGGGGCGCCGGCCGCCCGCGTTTCACGCCGGTGCGCCGGGTAGTTGCCGCCGTAGACCCGCTCTAGGAGGAACACATGAAGGCGCTCACCTGGCACGGCAAGCGCGACGTCCGCGTCGAGGACGTCCCCGACCCGAAGATCAAGGAACCGGACGACGCGGTCATCCGGGTCACCTCGTCCGGCATCTGCGGTTCCGACCTGCACCTGTACGAGGTGCTGGGGCCGTTCATGAGCGAGGGGGACGTGCTGGGCCACGAGCCGATGGGGATCGTCGAGGAGACCGGCCCGGACGTGCAGCACGTCAAGCCGGGCGACCGGGTGGTCATCCCGTTCAACATCTCCTGCGGCCGCTGCCACATGTGCGAGCTGAAGCTGTTCGCGCAGTGCGAGACGACGCAGGTCCGCGAGAGCAACATGGGCGCGGCGCTGTTCGGCTACACGCGGCTGTACGGGCAGGTCCCGGGCGGTCAGGCGGAGTACCTGCGGGTGCCGCAGGCGCACTTCGGCCCGATCAAGGTGCCGGAGGGGCCGCCGGACGAGCGGTTCGTCTACCTGTCGGACGTGCTGCCGACGGCGTGGCAGGCGGTGCAGTGGGCGGAGATCCCCGAGGGCGGCTCGGTGACGGTGCTCGGGCTCGGCCCGATCGGCCAGATGTCGGCGCGGATCGCCCGCCATCTCGGCCACCGGGTCATCGGCGTCGACCTCGTCCCGGAGCGGCTGGAGATGGCCCGCCGGCACGGGATCGAGGTGATCGACGCCGACGACGCCGACGACGTGCCGGACGCGGTCCGGCAGATCACCGGCGGGCGCGGCACCGACTCGGTGATCGACGCGGTCGGGATGGAGGCGCACGGCTCGCCGGGCGCGAAGCTGGCCCAGACGCTGACCGGGCTGATGCCGGGCAACAGCGCCGCGCCGCTGATGCAGCGGGTCGGCGTGGACCGGCTCGCGGCGTTCCTGACCGCGATCGAGGTGGTGCGCCGGGGCGGGACGATCTCGCTGAGCGGCGTGTACGGCGGCATGACCGACCCGCTGCCGATGCTGCAGATGTTCGACAAGGGCATCGCGCTGCGGATGGGCCAGGCGCACGTCAAGCGCTGGATCGACGACCTCATGCCCCTGGTCACCGACGACGCCGACCCGCTCGGCGTCATGGACCTCGCCACCCACCGCGTGCCGCTGGAGAAGGCGCCGGAGGCGTACGAGATGTTCCAGAAGAAGCAGGACGGCGCCATCAAGGTGCTGGTGCAGCCCGGCGCCTGACGCGCCGGGCCGCACCCGCCCCGCGGGCGGCCGCCCGCCCCCGCGGGCGGCTACTCGCCCCGGCGGTGGGTGAGCGCGATGTCGAGGTCGTCGCGCCCGGCGCCGGACAGGTCGAGCGGCACCGCGACCGGCGGGTACCCGGACGCGACGACGGTGTAGTCCTCGGGGGCGAGGCCCTCGAACGCGTAGGCGCCGTCCGGGCCGGTGCGTGCGGTGGCGACGACGTTCCCGGCCTGGTCGACCAGCGACACGTGCGCGTCGCCGAGCGCCTCGCCGCCGCGGCCTCGGACGGTGCCGCGCAGCGCGGGCCCGGCGGGCAGCTCGATCTCCACCGGTGGCGGATCGCCGCC
>NZ_JBEYYT010000705.1:0-3315 GCF_040645715.1 Spirillospora sp. NPDC046719
TGATGGCGCGGGCGGGCGCCGGGCCCGTGCAGGGACACCTTCTAGGCATACGTCAGGGCGGCGCCGGCCCCGACCGTGACGACGCCGTAGGCGGCGAGCTTCGCGGCGGTCGCCGGGCCCACGCCCCAGAGCCGCCGCACCGGCAGCGGGCGCAGGAACTCCAGCTCGCCCTCCGGCGGGACGACGAGCAGCCCGTCGGGCTTGGCGACGCCGCTGGCCACCTTCGCCAGGAACTTCGTGCGGGCGACGCCGACGGTGATCGGCAGCCCGACCTCCTCGGCCACCCGGCGCCGCAGCCCGGCCGCGATGCCGGCGGGCGTCCCGGAGATCCGGCGCAGGCCGTCCACGTCGAGGAACGCCTCGTCGATCGACAGGCCCTCGACGAGCGGCGTCGTCGCGCGGAACAGCGCGAACACCGCCCTGCTCGCCTCGGCGTAGGCGTCCATCCGGGGCCGGACGACCACGGCGCCCGGGCACAGCCGGCGCGCCTGCCCGCCGCTCATCGCGGTGCGGACGCCGTGCGCCTTGGCCTCGTAGCTGGCCGCCAGCACCACGCCCCCGCCGACGATCACCGGCCGCCCGCGCAGCGCGGGATCGTCGCGCTGCTCGACCGACGCGTAGAAGGCGTCCAGGTCGGCGTGCAGGATGGTGGCGGCGCGTGACACGAACATATGTTCGCATACCGGTTCCCGACCTGGGCCGGTACGCTCCCCGCGTGACCGAGACCGGGTTCGCCGAGTCCAGCGACGGGACGATCGTCGGCTACGAGACGCGGGGCGCGGGCCCGCCGCTGGTCCTCGTGCACGGCGCGGCCGTGGACCGCCGGTGCTGGGCGCCGGTCCTCCCGAGGCTCGCCGAGCGGTTCACCGTCCACGCGATGGACCGCCGGGGCCGCGGCCTCAGCGCCCGCGAGGGCGGCCCGTACGCCATCGAGCGCGAGGGCGAGGACATCGCGGCGGTCGCCGAGGCGGCCGGAGGCGACGTGTTCCTCGTCGGCCACTCCTACGGCGCGTTGTGCTCCCTGCACGCGGCCGCGGCGACCGGCGCGATCGGGCGGCTCGTGCTGTACGAGCCGCCGATCACGACGCCCTGGCGGGAGGTCGCCTCCCCCGCGATGCTGGCGCGGCTCCGCGAGCTCGCGGACGGGCGCGACCACGACCGGCTCCTCGCGACGGTCTTCCGCGACCTGATGGGCCTGTCGCGGCGGCAGGTCGACGCGCTGCGCGGCGCGCGGCGGTTCTGGGCCGCCTGCCTGGACAACGCGCCGCCGCTCGCCCGGGAGAGCGAGAGCGTGCCGCGGATCGAGGACTGCGCCCGGTTCGCGGGGATAAGCGTGCCCGTGCAGCTGCTGGTCGGGACGGCCGGCCCGGCGTACCAGCGGCCCACAGCGGACGCGCTGGCCCGGATCGTCCCCGGCGCCGAGGTCGTCGAGCTGCCCGGGCAGGGGCACATGGCGATGGCGGACGATCCCGACCTGTTCGCCAAGGCGCTGTTCGCGTTCGCGGACTGAGCGTCCGCGAACCCGGGCGTCCGCGAGCCGGGCGACGGCGGGCCGATCGTTCCGCGATGCCGGGGGCGTGCCGTCACCCCTTCGTCGCGCCGGCGGTCAGGCCGCCGATCAGCTGGCGCTCGGCGACGGAGTAGAACGCGATCGCGGGGATCATCGCCAGCACGATGTAGGCGATGACGAGCGCGTAGTTCGTCGCGTACTGCCCCTGGAACTGCTGGATGCCGACGGGGATCGTCTGCCATTTCTGGCCCCCCAGCACGAGCAGCGGCAGGAGGAAGTTGTTCCAGCTCGTCACGATGGCGAGGACCGACACGGTGCCGAGCGCGGGCCGCGCCATCGGCAGCAGGATCCGCCAGAAGAACCCGAACCGGCCGCAGCCGTCCATGACGGCGGCCTCCTCCAGCTCGGCCGGGATCGTCCGGAAGAAGGACCGCAGGATGATGAGCGTCATCGGCAGCGCGAACGCGGCCTGCGGCAGGATCACCCCCAGCGGGTTGTCGAGCAGCCCGAACGAGCGCAGCAGGACGAACAGCGGCAGCACCGCCACCGCGGGCGGGAACATCAGGCCCGCCGCGAACAGCGTGAAGAAGAACTCGCGGCCGCGGAAGGCGTAGCGGGCGAACGCGAACGCCGCCAGGGCGGCGGCCGCCACGGTGATCAGCGTGGTGGCGACCGCGATCAGCACGCTGTTGCCGATCTGCCGCCAGAAGGTGTCCGACGACAGGATGCCGGTGTAGTTCGACACCTTCCACGGGTGCGGGAGCCCGGCGGGGTCCGTGGTGAGGTCGCCGGTGGTCTTGAACCCGGACACGACGGCGTACAGGAGCGGGACGACGACGAAGGAGCCGAGCACCCACACCAGCACGTGGCGGGACGCGCCCCGGACGGCCGCCGCCCTCATCGCCGGCCTCCCGCCGAGGTGACCGCGCCCTGCAGGTCGCGGCGCAGCGCGTACCGCTGGTACAGCAGCGAGAAGACCATGCTGATGAGGAACATCGCCACGCTGATCGCGCTCGCGTAGCCCATCTGGTAGCGCTTGAATCCGAACTGGAACATGGTGACGGCCATCGTCTCCGTGGAATTGGTCGGCCCGCCCGTCGTGGTGACCCACACCAGGTCGAACAGCTGGATCGAGCCGATGACGGACAGGAACACGCTGATCCGCAGGGTCGGCGCGAGCAGCGGCAGCGTGACCGAGCGGAACCGGCGCCACGGCCCGGCCCCGTCGATGGCGGCCGCCTCCAGCACCTCCGCCGGGACGCCCTGCAGCCCGGCGAGGTAGATCATCATGTGGAAGCCGAAGTACTTCCAGGTCATGACGGCGAACAGGGTGGGCAGCGCGGTGCCGGGATCGGAGAACCACTTTCCGGCGAGGCCGCCGACCAGCGGAAGGCCGCCGACCAGCTCGTCGGCGAGCCCGCTGCCGGGCAGGAAGATGATGCCGAACAGCACGCCGGCGATCACCTCGGACAGGATGTAGGGCGCGAAGAAGACCGCCCGGTACACCGCGCGGCCCCGCATCCGCTGGTTCAGCAGCACGGCGGTGCCGAGCGCGATCGGCAGCTGGACGACCAGCGACAGCACGACGATGAGCAGGCCGCGCCACAGGTCGCCGCGGAAGACCGGGTCGCCGGACAGCTTGCGGTAGTTGTCCAGGCCGACGAAGTCCTCCGGGCGGCCGAAGCCGCCCCACTTGAAGAGGCTCGTGTAGAGGGCGACGGCGATCGGGATCAGGACGAACAGGAAGAACAGCAGCAGGGCCGGCACCAGGAACCAGGTGGCGGACGCCCAGCCGCGCAGCCGCC
>NZ_JBEYYT010000706.1:0-3307 GCF_040645715.1 Spirillospora sp. NPDC046719
CCCGCAGCGCGGGCACCGCGGTGAGCAGGTCGCCCAGCCCGAGCGCCCGCAGCACCAGCGCGCGGCGCGGGGCCGTCACGGCCACGAGGGCTCCTTCGACGGGCAGACCACCATCTCCCGCACCTCGCAGCCGGGCGGCTGCCGGAGCGCGAAGGCGATCGCCGCGGCGACGTCCTCCGGCCTGTTCAGGTGGGCGTCCGGCCCCGGCTTGTACTGCTCGGTGCGGTCGTCGAAGAACGCGGTGTCCATCCCGCCCGGCACGATCATCGTGACGGCGACCCTTCCGGCCATCTCCGCGGCCAGCGCGCGCGTGAAGCCGACGACGCCGAACTTGGACGCGCAGTACGCGGTGGCGTCGCTGAGCGCCCGCAGCCCGAGCGTCGAGGCGACCGTGACGATCCGCCCGCTCGGCTCGTTCTCCAGGTAGGGGAGCGCGGCGCGGACGACGGCGGCGGTGCCGAGCAGGTTCACCTGCACGACCCGCTCCCAGTCCTCGGCGGGCACGTCGCACAGGGTGCCGCAGGCGTCGGTGCCGGCGGCGGTGACGACCGCGTTGAGGCCGCCCGCCGCGCGCGCCAGCCCGTGCACGGCGCGCTCGGCGCAGGGCCGGTCCGCCAGGTCCGCCTGCATGTGCTCGAAGTCGTCCTTCGGGGGGTGCCGGTCGAGGATGAGGGGCCGCCCCCCGTCCTCCGCGACCTTGCGCGCGACGGCCGCGCCGAGTCCGGAGGCCCCGCCGGTGATGAGGACGTTCATGACGCGTTTCCCTTCGTGGTGGACAGCAGGCGCGTGGTGGAGCGCCCTTCCAGCAGAGGCAGCAGGACCACCTCGCCGTTGTGCGCCCGGACCGTCTCGGCCTCGGGCAGGATCGTCCCGGCGTAGTCGGCGCCCTTGACCCAGACGTCGGGGCGCAGCCGCTCCAGGAGCGGCGCCGGGGTGTCGTCGTCGAACACGACCGCGGCGTCCACGTCGCTGAGCGCCTCCAGCACCCGGACGCGGTCCGCGGCCGGCGTCACCGGGCGGGTCGGGCCCTTGCGGCGGCGCACCGAGGCGTCGGAGTTGACGCAGACGATCAGGCAGTCGCCGAGCCGCCGGGCCTGCTGCAGCATGCTCACGTGCCCGGCGTGCAGCAGGTCGAAGCAGCCGCCGGTCGCGACGACCGTGCCGCCGGCCCGCCGCGTCCGCTCGACGACGTCCCAGGCGTCCTCCCCGCGCTCGGGGACGAGCCGGGCCGTGCCGGACTCGGCGAGCTGCGCCGCGACGGCCGCCGCCGCGCCCGCCCGGACGTAGTCCGACGCGCGCCGCACGCCCGCGGTGACGGCGCCGGCGAGCGACGCCCCGTCCGCGAGCGCCACCACCGTCCCGGTGGCGAAGCTGTCGCCGGCGCCGCAGGCGTCGCCGCGGGCCGGCTCGGCGGGCGCGAGGAACGGCGCCTCCGACCCGTCGCACAGCAGCGCGCCCTCGGACCCGAGCGTGATCGCGACGCCCTCGATGCCCCAGGACCGGCCGAGGTGCCGGCCCCGGCGGCCCGCCGCCGACAGCCCGAACCCGGTGATGTCGGCGCCGTCCGCGGCGGCCAGCCGGGCGGCCTCCTCCTCGTTCGGGGTGAGCAGCCGCGTCCCCGGCACCGGCTGCTCCCCGCGCGGATGCGGGTCCCACACGACCGGGACGCCGCGCGGCAGCGCGGCGAGCAGCGACCGGACGGCGCGGTGCCGGGTGACCCCGCGCCCGTAGTCGGAGACCAGCACCGCGCCGGCCCCCGCGATCGCGTCGGTTTCGCGCGGGCCGAAGGGCCCGTCGAGGGCCTGCCCTTCCCCGGCGTCCAGGCGCGCCACCGACTGGTCTCCCGAGCGGATGCGCAGCTTGCAGGGAGTGCCGCCGTGCAGGTGGAACGCGGCGATCTCCATGTGCCGCTCCAGCATGGCGCGCAGCCGCCGGCCCGGCTCGTCGTCGGCGAGCGCGGTGACCAGCACGACCTCCCGGCCGCCGGCCGCCGCCAGCAGCGCGGCCAGCCCGGCGCCGCCGGGCCGGGCGTGCTCCTCCGCCTGCTCGACGACCGGGACGGGCGCGTCCGGGCACAGCCGGCTGCTCGTGCCGACGATGTCGACGTCGAGCAGCACGTCGCCCACGACCACCAGCGGTGCGGTCATCTCGCCTCCTTCCGCGGGGACGGGCCCCCGTGCCTCCCGGCGGCGGCCGCGCCCGTGCGGCCGCGGCGCGAGCCCGGTTCAGGCACGAGGCGCCCCCAGGACGTCGTCGACCACCCCGCACAGCAGGTGCACCGCGGCGAGGTGGATCTCCTGGACGGTCGAGGTCGCCGCGGCCCGCACGGTGATCGCGTCGTGGCAGGCGTCGGCGAGCGGGTTCGGGCCGGGCCCGGTGACCGCCCAGGCGGTCATCCCGAGCTCACGCGCCCGGTCCGCCGCGGCGATCACGTTGGGGCTGCGGCCGCTGGTCGACAGGCACACCAGCACGTCGCCCCGGCGGCCGTGCGCCTGCACCTGCCGGGCGAACACGTGCGCGGGGCCGTAGTCGTTGCCGATCGCGGTGACCGACGAGGTGTCGCCGTGCAGCGGGATCGCCGACAGCGGCCGCCGCTCGTCCTCGAACCGGCCGACGAGCTCGGCGGTCAGATGCTGGGCCTCGGCGGCGCTGCCGCCGTTCCCGCAGGCGAGCAGCCGCCCGCCGGCGCGCAGCACGCCGGCGAGCCGGCGGCCCCACGTCTCGATGGTCGGGACCTGCTCGCGGAACGCCAGCGCCGCCTCGGCCAGCGCCTCCAGGCGCCCGTCCCGCGCGGTGGCGGTGCGCGTCCGCGCGATCCGTTGCGTGGTGGTCGTCATGCGGCCACCCCGCTCAGCGCCGCCGCGCGCTCGTAGACGCCGGCGGTGTCGGCGGCGACGCGCGCCCAGGAGTAGCGGTCCCGGGCCCGGTCGCCCGCGGCGAAGCCCATCGCGGCGCGGCCCGCCGGGTCGTCCAGCAGCGCCCGGATCGCGGCGGCCGCCGCCTCGGGGTCGCGCGGCGGGACGAGCACGCCGGTGCCGCCGTCCACGACGGTGTCCAGGTGGCCGCCGACGGCGCTGGCCACGACCGGCACGCCGCACGCCATCGCCTCCAGCGGCACCATGCCGAACGGCTCGTACCAGGGCAGGGTCACCACGAGGCTCGCCGACCGCAGCAGCGGCGGGACCTCCTCGCGGCCGAGCCTGCCGAGGAACTCCACCCGCCCGGCGACGCCCGCGTCCCGCGCGACCCGCCGCAGCCGCCGCACCTCCGCGTCGCCGTCCAGGCCCCGCCGCGGCGGGCCGCCGGC
>NZ_JBEYYT010000707.1:0-3300 GCF_040645715.1 Spirillospora sp. NPDC046719
TGGTCGTCCTCCTCCACCGCGCCCTCGCGGACGGCGGCGGCCCCTTCGACGTGCTACGCGGCATCCTCGACCCGGCCGGAGAAGCCCCCGCGCCCGGCCGGGCCGCGGTGCTGCCGGCGCCCGCGCCGCCCGCCCTGGCGGAACCCCCCGCGATCACCGGTCCGGCCGTCCCCCGGCACGGTTTCGGGACCGCCACGCTGCCGCTGGACCGGGTCCGCGAGGTCGCCCGCGCCGCCGGCGTCCGGGTCACCGGCCTGCTGGCCGCCCTGATCGGCGACGCGGCAGCCGAGGCCGCCGCGGAGGCCGCCGCGGAGAAGAGCGCCGCGCCGCCGGGCGCGTGGACGCTGCGCGTCGCCGTCCCGCCGGAGCCGCCCGGGGCGGCCCCGGGACGCGCCGCCGCGCTCGACGGCCCCGGCGGGCCTCGCCGGCTGGACGTCCCCGTCGACGGCCGCCCCTTACGGGAACGGCTCGCGGACATGCGCCGGACGGCCGGAGAGCGACCCGGTCGGCCCGCCGGCGCGGCCCCGTTCGCCGGCGCGGTCGTCGCGAACCTGCGCGGCCCCTCCGGCCCGCTGGCGCTGGCCGGAGCGCCGCTCGGCGCCCTCCACCCGATCCTGACGCCCGCCGGCGGCGTCCCGATAGCGGTCGGCGCGCTGAGCCGGGGCGGGGCGCTGCACGTCTCCGTGACCGCCGACACGCGGGTGCTGCCCGGCGCGGACCGGTTCGCCGGCGGCCTGCTGCGGGCGTTCGAGAAGCTCGCGGCCGTGTTGGGCGTCGACGCCGATCCCGGCCGCAGCGGCGCGCAGACCGGAACGCCTTGATGGCGTGGTCGGCCGCGTTCAGCGTGCTGGCGGCGCTGCTGTTCGCGGGGGCCGCCGCGCTGCAGTACCGGGCGGCGCGCCGCGCCGTGGGGGAGGGCAAGGGGCGCGTCCCCGCCGTCCAGCTGATCGGCGCGCTGCTGCGCGACCCGGTGTGGCTGGCGGGCTGGGCCTCGAACCTCGGCGGGTTCATGAGCCAGGCCGCCGCCCTGCACCTGGGCTCCACCGCGCTCGTCCAGCCGCTGCTGGTCACCCAGCTGGTGTTCACGATCCTGCTCGGCGCCGCCGTGCTCGGCCGCCGCCCCGCCCGCGGCGACCTGGTCGGCGGGATCGCCGTCACCGCGGGCCTGGCGGTGCTGTTCACCGTGCCCGGCGCGATCCCCTCGCAGGGCGAGCCGTCCCGGCCCCGGCTGATCCTCGCCGGGCTGGTCGCCGTCCCGTTCGTGCTGGCGCTGTCGCGCGCCGCGAACATCCGCCGCGGGACGGTCCGGGCCGTGCTGCTCGGGATCTGCTCCGGGCTGATGTTCGCGGCGACCGCCGTGCTCATCAAGCTCACCACCGCCGACCTGGTCGAGCGCGGCGTCGCCGCCACGGCGCTCGACTGGCCCGGGTACGCGCTCGCCGGGTCCACGCTGCTCGGCCTCGTGCTGGAGCAGAAGGCGTTCGCCGCCGGATCGCTGCCCGCCGCGATGACCGCGATGACGATGACCAACCCCGTCGCGTCCTACGTGCTGGCCGTCTTCGCCTTCCACACGCAGCCGCCGCGGTCGCTCTCGGCGTTCGCCGCGGTCGCGCTGAGCGCGGTCCTGCTCACCGCCGGGGTGACCGTCCTGTCGCACTCCCAGTCCGCGCCGGGCCGCGCCGACGAACCCGCCGCGCCCTGACCGGGACGGTCCCCGCCCTCCTCCGCCGCGAAATGCGATCTTCGTAGAACCTTCCGGACCTTTCGGAGGTCCAAGCGGGTGTCGGTCCCCTCCCGGAAGGACTCCTGTGATCTCCAGACGCGCGCTGCTGCTCGGCGGCCTCGGCGGGCTCGGCGCCTTCGCGGCGGCCGGCGGGACCGGGTACGCCCTGGTCGAGAACGACGTCCTGCCCGGCAGGGTCCGCCTCGCCGAGGCGCTCGGCAGGTGCGGGAACGTGCCCGCGCCGCCCGCCGCGTCCACCGCCGTCCGGCGGATCGCCTGGCGTTCGGCGCGCCGCCGCACGGACGTCACCGCGACCGTCGTCCTGCCCGCCGCGACCACGTCCCTGCGCGGCCTCCCGGTCGCCGTGGCCCTGCACGGCAGCGGCGGGGACGGCGCGTCCGCCGTCCGGTCCCTCGCGCTGGACCGCTACCTCCCGGACGCGGTCGCGCGCGGCGGCGTCCCCCCGTTCGCGATCGTCGCCGTCGACGGCGGGCCCGACACCTACTGGCACGCCCGCGCGGACGGCGACGACCCCATCGGCATGATCGTCGACGAGCTGCTGCCGCGGCTGCGCGGGCAGGGCGCCCGCACCGGCCGGATCGGGGCCATCGGCTGGTCGATGGGCGGCTACGGCGCGCTCGTGCTGGCGCGCAGGCTGGGCGCTCCTCGAACGGCCGCCGTGGTCGCCTCGTCCCCGGCCCTGTTCGCCTCCTACGAGGACGCGCGCCGCACCAACGCGCGGTCCTTCGACGGCGCCGCCGACTTCGCCCGCAACGACGTCTTCCACGCCTTGGACGCGCTGAAGGGCGTCCCGATCCGCGTCGACTGCGGCACGAGCGACCCGTTCGCGCCGATGGTCCGCAAGCTGCGCGGGCGGATCCATCCGGAGGGGTCCATGGGCGGCGGATGCCACGACGGCGGCTTCTGGCGTCCCCGCCTCCCGGCGCAGCTCGCGTTCCTCGGCCACCACCTCGCCGGAACCTAGCCCGCCCGCCCGCCGGGCGCTGAGCGGTCAGCGGGCGGGGTCAGGCGGGGGCGGGGTCAGGCGGGCTCCTCCGCGCGCCCGGACCGCACCAGCCAGCTCAGCATCAGCATCACGTCGAGCCGGCCGTCGAGGTCGGTGAACCGGCCGCCGGTCAGCTCCGCGATGCGCCGCAGCCGGTACCGGACGGTCTGCTCGTGGATGTGCAGCCGCTCCGCCGCGACCACGGCGTTGTCGCCGGACTGCAGGTAGGTCAGCAGCGTCTCGGCCAGCGGCTGCCGGCGCGCCGGCGCCAGGTCGAGCAGCGGGCCGAGCACGGCCCCGGCGGTCGCGCCGACCAGCTCCTCCGCCGCCAGCGTGGCCAGCGAGGCGATGTGCTCGACGCACCGGACCGGCTCCCCGCCGGGGAGCAGGCCCCGCTCGACGAGCGTCAGCGCGTGCCGCGCCCACCGCAGCGACACCGCGCCCTGCGTGAGCGGCACCGTCGGCCCGATCGCGGCGGTGCCGAGCCGGCGCAGCGCCGGCCACAGCCGGTCCTGCCCGGGCCCCTCCGGGTCGGGGACGACCAGGAACGGGACGGGCGCGTCCCACGCGG
>NZ_JBEYYT010000708.1:0-3295 GCF_040645715.1 Spirillospora sp. NPDC046719
GCCGCGCCGCGGTCACGCTCCGGGGAGCGGCCCTCCGCCTCGGCCGCCGGATCGTCGAACAGCCCCTCCGGCTGCCCCGGTTCCGCCCTGCTGGTCACGCTCCGACACTATCTCGCCGCAGCGACGCTCCCGTCCGCTCGGGCGGCCGGTCCGCCAGCGCCGGGACCCTGGACGTCGCCCACAGCGTGACGACGACGATCGTGCAGCCGACGATCCCGTCCGTCCAGTAGTGGTTGGCGGTGACGACCACGATGAGGAACGTGAGGACGGGGTGGAGCGCCAGGATGTAGCGCCAGCGGCCCCCGCCGTAGCGGATCGCGCCCCAGGCGACGAGCAGCGCCCACCCGACGTGCAGGGACGGCATGGCCGCGAACTGGTTGGCCATCCCCTCCCCCGGTTTTGAGCTGTAGGAGCTGGGGCCGTACACGTTCATCAGGTCGATGAACCCGTGGCCGGGCAGCATGCGGGGCGGTGCCAGCGGGAAGGCGAAGTGCAGCGCCAGGGCCGCGGCCGCCGTGATCGCGATCACGGCGCGGACGCGCGGCCAGCCCTCCCGGTGCCGGAACCACATCCACGCCATGAACAGCAGGATCGCCGGGAAGTGCACGCGGACGTAGTACTCGTTCGCCGCGCGCACCCAGCCGTCCCAGCCGAGCGCCCATTTCTGGAACGCCGCCTCGTCCGGCAGGTGGAGCGTGCGTTCCAGATCCCACAGCCACCGGGCGTGCGCGAACGCGTCGCTCGGGCGGCCGTCGGCGAAATGGCGGCCCAGCTCGTAGGCCCCGATCACCACGCCCATCACCAGGACCTGCAGGGCGGTCGCCGCCGCGAGGCGGCGACCGGTCAGATCACGTCGCAGAATGGCCTCCGTACCCCCTGGTCGCCGCATAGGGTTCGTCCTCCAGCCACCCGCCGCGGTATGCCTGATATGCCAGGAGCGTATCGGTCTCCACCCGGGGACCGGGACGGGGTCGGGAACCCCCCGTCCCGCCGCCGCGTTGTTACCGGCCGGAAGACGGAATCAGGAGCGTGACGGTGTCCGGAACGGCCCACCGCCGGCGCCATGGGCAGGCGGGCCTGCTCGTGGCGCTGTTCGTCGTGGCCGGGCTCGTCTTCAGCTACGGACTCGGGCACGGCCTGCCCGACCGCGTGTGCATCGAGAACGGGATGAGCGTGCCCGCCGAGGTCGCCGCCGCGCTGCACCACGCCCCGGCGAAGCCCGGCGGGCCCGAGGCGGCCGGCCGCGCCCCCACCGGGCAGGCGCCCACCGTCCACACCGCTCCCGTGCACGGGGTACCGGGACATCCCGGACCCTCCGTGACGTCCCTCAGCGCGCCGCTGAGGCTGCCCCCGCTGGCTCCGGCGGATGTGTGCCTGTGTCTGGCCGTGCTCTTCGCCCTGATGCTGCTGGGGCTCGCCAGGGGCCGCCGGGCGCTGCTGCGCCTGCCCGCCCGCGCCGGCCGGGCGCCCGCGCCGCCGACCGGCGGCTTCTTCTCGCCCGTTTCCCTGACGTCCCTCCAGGTTCTCCGGCTGTGACGGACCGGCCGTAAGGCCCACCGGCACCGCCCCGGCGCGCATGCCCGCGCCCGCGCGATGCCGCCGTGTCCGTATGCCCGCAGAGACCCCTGAGAGGACCGCTCCGTGTCCAAGAGCGCCCGGAACAAGAACGCCCGCAAGAAGAACGCCCTGACGCGACGTGAGGTGCCGTGGGGCGGCATCGCCTTCTTCACCGTGATCGGCGTGATCGCGGTCGCCGCCATCGGCTACGCCTTCCTGCAGTCGAGGCCCTCCTCGGCCGACACCGCGTCCATCAAGGGCGTGGTCGTCAAGGACGGCCTGACCCGCAACCACACCAGCGACCCGGTGAAGTACGACGCGAACCCGCCCATGGGCGGCGACCACGACCCCGTCTGGCAGAACTGCGACGGCCGCGTCTACGACCAGCCGCTGCGCAACGAGAACGCCGTCCACTCCCTGGAGCACGGCGCCGTCTGGATCACCTACCGGCCCGGCCTGGCGGCGGCCCAGCTGGACGCGCTCAAGGCCAAGGTCGAGCGCACCGACTACACGTTCCTGAGCCCGTACCCGTCGCTGGACGCGCCGGTGGCGCTCACCGCGTGGGGCCACCAGCTGAAGGTCCAGGACGCCGGGGACGCGCGCGTCGACCGGTTCCTGAGCGCCTACGTCAAGGGCCCCCAGACCCCCGAGCCGGGGGCGGCCTGCGACGGCGCCAAGGACACGCCGTGACCGGCACCGAGAACGACGGCCAACGGTCCCGGGGCCGCCGCGTCACCATCGCCGTCGCCGCCCTGGTGCTGCTCGCCGCCGCGACGCTGATCGGGACGACGGCCTGGAAGTCCGGCGAGCCGGGCACCGACGGGCCCGAGGCCGGGTTCGCCCGCGACATGAGCGCCCACCACGCGCAGGCCGTGGAGATGTCGTTCATCGTCCGGGACCGGACGTCCGACCCCGCCGTCCGGCTGCTGGCGTACGACATCATCAACACCCAGTCGGCGCAGATCGGCATGATGACGGCCTGGCTCGACCAGTGGGGGCTGCCCAAGACCGATCCGGCGGGCCCGATGCGCTGGATGTCCGGCCACGCCGGGATGGCCATGCCGCGGGCCACCGCGCCCGGCGCCGCCCGCATGCCGGGGATGGCGACCGACGCGCAGCTCGCCGAGCTCCGCAAGGCGTCCGGCAAGGACGCCGAGGTGCGGTTCCTCCGGCTGATGATCGCGCACCACCGCGGCGGCGTGGACATGGCCCGCGCCGTCCTCGACCGGACCGGCCGCGATCAGGTGCGGCCCGTTGATATCTATGTTTCTACGGGAAATGAAGATATCATCAAAATGAAGGACTTTGTCGGTGAAAAGATTGATGAGGCGATGGCAACATTACTTAAGGATTATGGTATTGATGAAAGCCAAGTCACTCAAACTTCCGTTCCTAGTGATTCTTACCCAGCAGGTACAATCATTAAACAAAGCCCTAAAAAAGGTTCTAGTTTTGATACCAAAGGGAGTGAAAAAATTACCTTTGAAGTTTCAAGTGGAAAACAAGTTGAAGTTCCGGATTATAAACCGAACGGTCAATATATGACTTATTCACAGTATCAAGCTGCCTTAAAAGCTGCAGGATTCACTAATATTACACTAGACCCTCAAGCAACAACGAATCAACAAGCTGATGGTTATGTTTACTCAGTCTATCCAAATGTAGGGACATCTGTTGATCCAACTCAAGAAATTGTAGTCACTTATAGCGTCTATACTGCTCCAAGTTCAAGTTCAAC
>NZ_JBEYYT010000709.1:0-3294 GCF_040645715.1 Spirillospora sp. NPDC046719
GGCCTCCGCGCTCGGGTACTCGCGCGCCTCGACGCCGGTCCGCGCCCAGGTGAGGAGGCGGGTGCCGCCGTCGGCGTTGCGCGCGACGTGGGTGAGCACGTGGCCGCGCGTCCAGCCGTGCAGCAGCGACGGCGCGCGCATGTCCGCCTCACCGAGCCGGGCGGCGGACGCGAGCAGCGCGCGGGTCGCCGCGGTGATCGCTTCGAGCGGTTCGACGCGGGTCATGGCTGGTCCTCTCGACGGGGGCGGGGACCACCGGCGGAGCCGGGGTCACCAGGGGAGCGGGCGGCCGTCGCGGAAGAAGCCGCCGGTCGGGCCGTCGTCGGGCAGCGTCGCGGCCCAGACCACGCTCGCCGCGCCGTCGGCGACGGGCCGCCCGCCGGGTCCGCCCATGTCGGTCGCCACCCAACCCGGGCAGACCGCGTTCACCAGGATCCCGTCGGCCCGCAGTTCGGCCGCGAACATCCTGGTCAGCGCGTTGAGCGCGACCTTGGACGCGGTGTAGGCGGGAGTGCCGGACCCCATCTCGGCGAGCGACGCCGCCTCGCTGGACACGTTGACGATCCGGCCGTGCGCGCTGCGCCGGAGCGCAGGCAGCAGCGCCTGCGTCAGCCGCCACGGCCCGTACAGGTTGGTCTCCGCCGCGTCCCGGACGACGTCCAGGTCCGCGGTCGACGGCCGTTGCCAGGTGTCGTAGGTGATCGCGGCGTTGTTCACCAGCACGTCCAGCCGCCCGACCTCGGCCGCGACGCGCTCGACGTCCGCCGCGGACGTCACGTCCAGCCGGACCGGTGTCGCGCCCGCCTCCTTCGCGGCGCGGGCGGCGGCGTCGGGGGAGCGCGCCCCGAGCAGCACCTCGTGCCCGCGCGCCGCGAGCTGCCGGCACACCTCCAGGCCGATGCCCCGGTTCCCACCGGTGACCAGCGAGATCGTCACGCCTATCGCCTCCCCCGAACGGATACCTGAATGATCACGCGTCGGGGGCGCGCGCGTCCACCGGAGTTCGCGGCCGCCGTCTCAGCGGGCGCCGTCAGCGGGCGCCGTCAGCGGGCACCGTCAGCGGGCGCGGTCAGCGGGCGCCGTCTCAGCGGACGCCGCGGGGGCGGAACTGGATGCTGATCCGGGGGCCGACCGCGCGGGTGCTCTTCGGGATCGCGTGGTCCCAGGTCCGCTGGCAGCTTCCGCCCATCACGATCAGGTCGCCGTGCCCCAGCTCCCGCTTGATCGCGGGACCGCCGCCGCGCGGCCGCAGCATCAGCGGACGCGGCGCGCCGACCGAGAGGATCGCGACCATCGTGTCCGCGCTCGCCCCGCGTCCGATCCGGTCGCCGTGCCAGGCGACGCTGTCGCGGCCGTCCCGGTAGAGGCAGAGCCCGGCCGTGCGGAACGGCTCGCCCAGCTCCTCCGCGTAGTGCGCGTTCAGCGCGGCCTTCGCCGCGTCGAGGACGGGGTCGGGCAGCTCGGCGTCCTCGTCGTAGAACGAGAGCAGGCGCGGGACGTCCACGACCCGGTCGTACATCCGCCTGCTCTCCGCCCGCCACGGGACCGACGTGGACAGCCGCTCGAACAGCGCGTCCGCGCCCGGGATCCAGGCGGGCAGCACGTCGATCCAGGCGCCGTGGGCCAGCCGCGTCCGCCGCGCCTCGCTCAGCGGGCGGGGGCCGGTCTCGTCGGCGCGGTCCAGCAGCGAACCTTGGAACATGCCCCCACTGTACCCAGCGGGTCAAACACATGTTCGATCAGCTGTGGTACATCGCGTCGCAGAAGGTCATCCCGGAGCTCGGGTCCTTCTTCTGCACCGACTTCCCGTCCACCAGGACCTCGCAGCCGAGCGCACCCGCCGGTGACGCCATCGCACCGCTGATCGACAGCGCCGCCGTCGGCTGGCTGCCCGTGTCCGGCATCGGGAACTCCTTGTGCCAGGGCAGCTTCACGTTCTTCAGCGTCACCGACTTGCTGTTCACCGGGTCGCTGTAGACGATCTGGAGCGCGGCCCCGCCGGACCCCCACACCACGTACTTGACCTGGTGCACGATGCCCGTGTCGGTCTTCCCCACGTCCGGAATCCGCTGCAGTACCAGCGCCGCCAGCGCCGCCAGCATCCCCTTCGGGTCCTTGTCGGGATGCTGCGGGACCTCGGAGAGGACGATCCCGACGGTCAGCCCGCCGCGCCGCGCCTCCACCTCGTACTCGGACGGACCGCCGCCCAGCGTCGAGTAGTCGACCCAGCTCTCGTCCGCACCCTGCACCACGTTCGACGCCAGCACCGACTGCTTGCCTTTCAGCCGGTCCTTGTGGCGGTCCAGCCCCTGCTTGAAGGCGATCTTCGCGCCCTGGGCGCTCTTCTGCAGGCTGAGCGTCAGCTGGTCGCCCAGCATGTACGTGCAGTAGACGGAGTTGGAGCCGTCCTGCGCGGGCCCGGCGTCCTCCTGCGGCATGCGCTGGTGGCCGTACCTGGCGTAGTCGGCGTCCGTCAGCAGCCCGCACATCTTCGCGGTCAGCCGCCCGTTCTCCGGCCGCGGCCAGCCCCCGGCGGGCGCGGACGCCTCCGCCGCCGACTTCACCGGAGCCTTTCCGGGGCCCGACCCCTTGTCGTCTTTCCCGTCCCCGCCGCCGCACCCCGACAGCGCGAGCGCGAGCGCTCCGCCTGCGGCGACCGTCCTGATTGCACACCCACGTTTCACGCCGCAGACCCTAGGGAGCAGCGATTACACCCGGCTTACAGCCGTTCACCTGAGGAGCGGTTCTCCGTCGCGGGTTGTCGGCGCGGGTGCGCCGGATGACGCGGCGCTCACGGAATGTCAGACCCGACGCCTAACCTGCACAGGTGACGGAGGGACTGCCGCGCCCGGTCAGGGCGCTGATCGGCGTGCGCGTGATCAACCAGCTCGGCGCGTACGTCATGTCCTTCCTGGCCGTGCTCGCCGGTCCCGGCCTCGCCCCGGCGGCACTGGCCGTGTTCGGCGTGGCGGCGCTCGCGTCCCGGTGGGTCGGCGGGGTGCTGCTCGACCGGCTCGCGCCCCGCGCGGTCGTCGTGCTCGGCCTCGCGTCGACCGGCGCCGCGCTGCTCGTCCTCGCCGCCGCGCACGGCCCGCCGCAGACCCTCGGCGCGGTCGCGCTCGTCGGGCTGACCTTCGAGCTGTGCGAGCCCGCCACCCAGGAGGCGCTCGCCCGCGCCGCCCCGCCCGGCCGGCATGGCGACGTCTACGGGCTCCTCGGCACGTCCCTTGTCGCGGCGGGGGCCGTCGGCGGCCGGCTCGCCGCCGTCCTGCTGCCGCTCGGCGCCCGCTGGCT
>NZ_JBEYYT010000710.1:0-3279 GCF_040645715.1 Spirillospora sp. NPDC046719
CGTGAGCTGGCCCAGCGGGGGGGTGACGGTGCGGCGCGCGGCGTCCGCCAGCAGCGCCAGGTCGGACGGCTCGGCGTCCGGCTCCCACGGCTCGGTCTCGCGGGGCTGCTCGAACTCGGGGGACAGGTCGAACAGCACGGTCGCGAGGTCCATGCCGGCGATGCCGTCCACCATGCAGTGGTGCACCTTCGCGATCATCGCCCAGCGCCCGCCGGTCAGGCCCTCGACCAGCCAGATCTCCCACAGCGGCTTCGCCGGGTCGAGGCGCTGCGCGAGGACCCGGCCGGACAGGTTGCGCAGCTGCTCGTCGTTGCCCGGCGCCGGGAGGGCGGTGTGCCGGACGTGGTACAGGATGTTGAAATGCGGATCGTCCACCCAGACGGGCCGTCCGAGGTGCAGGGGGACGCCCCGCACGCGCTGCCGGTACCGGGGGACGAGGGGCAGCTTCGCGGCGATCGTCCTGACCACGTCGCCGTACGAGGGCGCGGGCCCCTCGAAGACGACCACCGACGCGACGTGCAGGGGCGTGTTCTCGTCCTCCAGGAGGTAGAAGCTGGCGTCCAGTCCGCTCATCCGATGCACGGGCTCACCGTCTTTCTGCCGCGGTTCCGCGGGGTCGGGGGGGAAGCGCCACCGGCCGGGGCGCCGGGGCGCGGGCGGCGGAGCAAGTCACGCTAACCAGGCGCCGCGCGAACCACGGGATGAACGCGCCCGGTGTGAGCGATGTGGCAGCCGAGCATGGCCGGATCCGGCCATTTCTTCTCCGGCCCTTGCTTCCCGGGCGAACCGCGAGGTCAGCGCGCGGCCAGGCTCTCCGCCGGCTCCGCCGCGGGCTCCGCGCCGTCCCGCCGCGCCCCCGCTACCAGCGCCAGCACGGCGCCCAGCACGCACATCCCCGCCGTGATCCAGAAGATCTCCCGGTACTCCGCCCGCAGCGCGTCCCGCACCGCCGCCTTGTACACGGTCATCTCCTTCGCGAACTCCGCCTTCGACATCAGGAACGGCAGCGGCGGCTGCAGATGCGCCGTCAGCACGTGGAACCGGTGGAAGCCCCACGCCGACAGCGCCGAGATCCCGAGCAGCATCCCCATCATCCGCGCGACCACCACGGCCGCCGACGCCACCCCGTGCCGCGCCGGCGGCACGAACGCCAGCACCGCCGACGACACCGGAGCGATCACCAGCCCCAGCCCGAGCCCCGTCACCACGAGGTCGACGTCCATCCGCGGCAGCGGCCCGTACGACGCGTGCGCCAGGTCCGCCGGCCACCCCGCGATCAGCACGTAACCGAACGCGGAGACGAGCATCCCCGCCGCCATCGGCCACCGCTCGCCGACGCGCCGCGCGACGACCCCGCCCGCCACCGCCGCGACCGGCAGCGCCACCAGGAACCGCGTCAGCAGCAGCGCGCCCTCGGTCTCGTCCTTGTTCAGGACCGTCTGCGCGACCAGCACCACGTCCACCAGCGTCACCATCAGCGCGGCCCCCGACAGGAAGCTCACGCCCAGCGTCGCCAGCAGCGGCCCGCGCCGCACACCGCCGAGGTCCAGCAGCCTCGTCCGGGCCCTGACCTCCCACAGCACGAACACCGCGAGCACCACGACGCCCGCCGCCATCACGGGCAACCCCCACGACGGCAGCGCCGACCTCTCCGGATCCGGGTTGTAGACCCCCACGACCAGCAGGGCGAGGCCCGCCGCCAGCAGCAGCCCGCCCACCACATCCACGCCCGGGCGCGGCCCCTCCGGCCGCCCGCCCGGCACCGTGGCCTGCACCGCCACGATCGCGAGCACCGCCAGCGGCACGTTGATCCAGAAGATCGCGCGCCACTCCAGCGCCGCCGCGATCCCCGCCCCGTACAGCGGCCCGAGCACGCTCCCCAACTCCTGCGCCGCGCCCACCGCGCCCAGCACCACCGGACGCCGCCGCTCGTCCCACAGGTCCCCGGCCAGCGCCATCGTCACCGGCAGCAGCGCACCGCCCGCCACCCCCTGGACGACCCGTCCCGCCGTCAGCACCGGCACGTCCTGCGCCAGCGCCGTCACCACCGACCCGGCCGCGAAGAACACCAGGCACGCCTGCAGCAGCGGCCGCCGCCCGAACCGGTCCGACAGCTGCCCGAGCAGCGGCATCGCCGCCACGTACCCGAGCAGGAACCCGGTGAGCACCGGCGTGATCCGCTCCAGCCGGTTCACCGGGACGCCCAGGTCCTTCACCACCGGCATCAGGATCGTCGTCACCACGTAGGCGTCCAGCGCGGCCAGCAGCACCACCGCGCCGCCGGCCCCGATCGCGATCCCGCGCCGCGCGGTCACTTCGGAGCGCTGATCTTGTAGGGGGCGTTGAAGTCGGTGAACGTGATCACCACGGCGCCCTGCCCCTTCGGGAACGCGCCCCGCACCTTCAGCAGCCGCCCGTCGGCCTTGCTCACCCACACCTGCCCGGCGAGATCGTCGCCGATCCCCGGGATCAGCCCCCCGACCTGGTCCTGCGGCAGCGTCGCCGCGACCCGGTAGGCCTCCTTGCCGTCCACCTTCTCCACGGCCTCGGCCTTCGGCGCCTGCAGCGAGCCCAGCAGCTTGGCGATGCCCCGGTTCGGGTCGAGCACCGCCGACGGGTCGTACACCGCCGACGCCATCGACTTCGGCAGCTTCCGCCAGCCGCCCGTCCCCGCGTCCAGGTAGAACGTGTCGCCCTTCGCGACGACCTTCGCCTCGACGTTCTGGCCCGACTGCTCCAGGGTCAGCGTCCCCTGCGCGTCGCCGTCCCGGAGCAGCTTCATGTCGCCGCCCTTGACCATGATCGGCGTCTTGCCGTCCGACGCCACCGTGAACGCGACGCTCTTCAGGCCCGCCATGGCGCCGGCCGACCGCTTCAGCGTCTGCGCCCCGTCGAAGTCCGCCTTCGGCGCCGGCTTGTCGGACCCGCCGCCCCCGCACGCACCGGCCAGCAGCACGAGCGACAACGAGACAAGACCGAGGAATCGTCTGGACATACGCGGACCCTACCGACCGGTCACCCCGCCAGTCACTCGGTACCAGGTCTGACTTCCCCTAGTCCCCGAGTACGAGTTGATTTGCATTGCCCTTGGCGGTCAGGCGCTAGAGCGCCTTCCCTTCAACGGGCGCTGCGTGCGATCGCTGTGTTGATTGCACCGCCCTTGGCGGTCGGGCCCTGGGGGCCCTCCCTTCAACGGGCGATGCGTGCGATCGCTGCATCGCTTCGACTCGCCCTGGGGGCTCGCTGCGCGATCAAGTTCTCGCAAGCTCGAACTTGGCT
>NZ_JBEYYT010000711.1:0-3278 GCF_040645715.1 Spirillospora sp. NPDC046719
GGCCGGACCTGTGGGCCCGGTACAGGTCGGCGGGCATCGCCTTCACCTGCCTTCAGATGAACGCATGGACGGAGGGAGACTTACTTCTCCACGCCCATGTTGAGGTAGTCGTACATTCCGCCGTAGCCGGCCGTGATACCGACGTTGGTGACCCGCTTCGGCCGGTAGAGCAGGGCCTTGGCGTAGATCAGCGGGACCTCGACGGCGTCCTGCATGACCATCTGGTCGATGTCGCCGTAGAGCTTGGTCCGCGTGGCCTTGTCGGTGCTGGCGATCGCCTGGTCCAGCGCGGCGTTCACCTTCGGGTTGTCCTCCTCGGCCAGGTTGTTGCCGCCGGAGGGCTTGATGGCCCGGCCGTCGACGATCTGGGAGAGGAAGCCGTAGCCGGTCGGCCAGTCGGCCGCCCACGCCATGAGCATCATGCCGATGCCGTGCTGGTGCACGTAGTTCGGGACGCCGACGTACTTGTTGAAGTAGTCGCCGGCCGGCCACTGCACGATGCTGACGTTGATGCCGACCTTCTTGAGGCTCTGCTGGATGGCCTGGGCCATCGCGACTTCCTTCGGCCGGTCGGACCGGGCCGAGATCTTCGTCGTGAAGCCGTTCGGCTGGCCGCAGGCCGCGAGCTCCTGCTTGGCCTTCGCCAGCGTGGCCGCGTCGAGGCCGTTGCCGCCCGCCGCCTGCTTCTGCGGGAACAGGTCGAACTTGCGGTACCCGTCGACCGTCGGGGGCAGGATCGTCGTGGCGACGTCACCGCCGGCCAGCGGGCCTCCGTAGGCGGTCTGCGCGGCGACCTTGTCGGTCGCGTACTGCACGGCGTTGCGGCAGTGGATGTTGTCCAGCGGCTTGACGTGCTGGTTCAGCGACATGAACCGCAGGTAGCCCTGGATCGGGTTGTCGGTGTACGGCTTCTGCGCCGCCGCCAGCACCTTCGGCTGCGTACCGGCCTGCACGCCCACGCCCGCGACGTCCATGTCGAGCGAACCGGCCAGCAGGCGGTTGTCGATGTCGTCGGCGTTCTGCTTCAGCTGCAGCTCGATCTTGTCGGGCAGCGCCTTGCGGATCGGGTCGGTGCTGGGGTCCCAGTTCGGGTTCCGCGACAGCGTCATCGACTTGCCGCGGGTGTAGTTGTCGACCTTGTACGGGCCGCTGGAGACGATCGACGACTCGTACTTCAGACCGGTGTCCTTGGCCTTCGGCACGGGGATCGTCTGCGACATCGCCACCAGGTCGTCGAACTCCGAGAACGGCTTCGACAGGTGGAAGATGATCGTGCTGTCGTCCGGCGTCTCGATCGACTTCAGGCCCTCGTCGCTCTTGTCCTTGTAGGGACCCTTGTACGCGGGCTTGTTGTCGATCAGGTAGGTCTTGAAGTACTTCGGACCGAGCTGCATCTCGTCGGTGAAGTTGGAGCGCTCGACGGCGTACTTCACGTCCTTGGACGTGACGGGGGTGCCGTCGTCGAACTTCACGCCGGTGCGCAGCTTGTAGGTCCAGGTCTTCGCGCCGTCGCTCGGCTGACCGGGCGCGGTCGCCAGGTCCGGGACGATCTGCTTGCTCTCGTCGCCCGCGGCCGGCTTGAAGGTCATCAGGCCCCGGCCGTAGAAGCGCGAGAAGTTCTGGTCCCACGCGTAGTACTGGTTGCCCGGGTCCGGCGAGTCGAAGTCGTCGGACATCGCCAGGCGGAGGGTGCCGCCCTTCTTGTCCGACTGGTTGATGACCTTGTCGACCGCGGCGTTGTAGCCGGGCCCGCTCCCCGAGCCGCCCGAGTCGCCGCCGCCGCAGGCGGCGAGGCCCGCCGCGGCGAGCGCGCCGGCCGCGAGGGCCGCGATTGGTCTCATCTTGTTCATGTGCAGGCGCACCCCATTCATTTCTCCGGGTCGGATGAACCCGAGGTCACTTGGCCCGAGGGTCGAGAGCGTCCCGCAGCCCGTCACCGAGCAGGTTGAAGGCGAGGACGGTGATGAAGATCGCCACACCGGGGACGATCATGTACATCGGGTCGGAGGAGTAGATCGGCACCGCGAGGGTCAGCATGCCGCCCCACGACGGGGTCGGCGGGATCACGCCGACGCCGAGGAACGACAGCGCCGCCTCGAACAGGATGTTCGTCGGGATCAGCAGGGTCGAGTAGACCAGGATCGGCGCGACGAGGTTCGGCAGGATCTCCTTGAACAGGATGTAGGAGTTCCGGGCGCCCATGCTGCGGGCCGCGTCGACGAACTCGCGTTCGCGCAGCGAGAGGGTCTGGCCGCGGATGATCCGGCCGATGTAGGGCCAGTTGAAGAACCCGATGACGAAGATCAGCACCCAGACCCGCAGGCCGTTGCCGCTCAGCCCGAACGAGCCGTCGGAGATGACGGCGACCAGCGCGATCGCGAACAGCAGCAGGGGGAACGCGAGGAAGGCGTCCATCGCCCGGCTGATGAGCGTGTCGACCCAGCCGCCGAAGTAGCCGGCGGTGATGCCGAGGACGGTGCCGATGACCACCGACAGCACGGTCGCGAGGAACGACACCAGCAGCGAGATCCGGGCGCCGTGCACGATCCGGGCGAGCAGGTCGCGGCCGGTGCCGGGCTCCACCCCGAGGAGGTGGTCGGCGCTGATGCCGGTGTGCCAGATGCCGGTCTTCGGCCGGTTGTAGGTCGGGTCGATCAGGTTCTGGTGGTAGGCCAGCGGCGACTGCACCAGCAGCGGCCCGAAGATCGCCAGGAGGATCAGCAGGACCACGATGACGCCGCCGGCGAGCGCGACCTTGTCGCGCTTGAGTCGCATCCAGGCGATCTGGCCCAGGGAGCGTCCCTGGATCGCCTTGCCGTCGACACCGGCGAGGACCGCTTCCGGCTGCGCCTCGGTGTCGGACCCGGTCACCTCAAGGGGTGCGGCCACGCTCTGTACCTCCTACCGTCCGGCCACTGGTTCGGCCATGCCGCCGCCGGCGCGGTGACCGGCGGTCGCGGAGATCATCCGCTGACCCCGTGCCCGTTACGCCGCGTTTGCTGAAGGGAAAGGTAGCCCCTCGGCCATGACTGTCCATCCGTGAGACGGGCTGCACCAGTACCCGTATCTGAGTTGTGATCTCGTCGTCATCTCGGGCATACGTGCTCGGCCATCACGTCGGACAAATCGCCCGAATAGTACGTTCGCCTGTGCCGTGCTCCGCAACACGAAAGCGGTCTAGACCGGCAAGCTTTACCGTACTGAGTCCGTTCTGAGATCGATCGTCCGCAGGTCAGCGCCCCGGAGCGCAGAAACGGCGGGCCGGGACGCCCCCCGAG
>NZ_JBEYYT010000712.1:0-3272 GCF_040645715.1 Spirillospora sp. NPDC046719
CCCCCCCCGCGCCCCCCCCCCCCCCGCCCCGGCCGGGGCCCCCGCCCCCCCGGCCGCCCCCCCGCCGCGCGACCCCGCGCACGCCCGGCTCGGCGCGCTCGGCGCGTACGCCCGGTTCCCCGCTCGCGGCGCTCGCGGCCCTCGGACGGGTCCTGTCGGCGGAGGCGTCGGTGCCGCGCGTCGTGCTGGGCACCGCGGTCGCGGGCGCGGTCGTCGTCCTCGCGCTCATGCACCGGGTGGCGCTCGACGCGGGCAGCGAGAGCCTGATGGGCGCCGACCGGGCCTGGCTGCTGCTCGCCGCGCTCGCCACCGCCGCGATGTGGTGCGTGGGCACCGTCACCCAGCTCGGCTCGATGCCGGTGCGGCCTCCGGTCGGCCGGCTGTTCGCGGTGCAGGTCGCCGCGTCGTTCGCCAACCAGCTGCTGCCCGCCGGGTCGGGCGGCATCGCGATCAACGTGCGGTTCCTGCGGCGCTGCGGGCTGACCCGGGGCGCCGCGATGGGCTCGGTCGGGCTGAATTCGCTGGCCGGGCTGGTGACGCACCTGCTGCTGCTCGCGGTCGCCGTCGCGGGCGTCCCGTCCGCGCTCGGCATGCTGGGGGAGAGGCACTGGCCGCGGCCTCGGGAGGTCGCCGCCGCCGTCGCCGGGAACCCGTGGATCGAGGGCGGCCTCGCGGCCGCCGTCGTCGCCGCGGCGGTCGCGCTGGTCTGGCTGCGCCCGGCCCGCTTCGCCCGCGTCCTGCGGTCCCGCGTCGCGGCGGGCGGGCGGCAGTTGCGGCACGAGCTCGCCGGGCTCGGCACGGTCCTGCGGCACCCCGGGCGCGCCACCGCGCTGTGGCTCGGCTCGCTGTCCTCGCCGCTCCTGCACGGCCTCGTGCTGTTCGCGGTGCTGCGCAGCCTGTCCGTCCCGATCACGGTGACCAGCGTCGTGGTGGTCTACCTCGTCGTCTCCTCGGTCTCGGCCCTGGTCCCCTCGCCCGGCGGCATCGGCGGGCTGGACGTGGTGCTGGTCGCCGGGCTCGTGTGGGCGGGCGTGCCGTCGGCCGCCGCGCTCGGCGCGGTCGTCGGGTACCGGCTGATCACCGTCTGGCTGCCGCTGCTGCCGGGCGCCTGCGTGTTCGCCGTCCTGCTGCGCCGCCGGATCATCTGACCGCCCGCGCGGACCGTCCCGTTCCCGGCCCACACCAGGCCGGTCGTGAGGACCGCCGCCCCCGTCACCGCCATCCCGGCGAGGACGTCCAGCAGGAAGTGGTTGGCGGTCGCCATGACGACGAACGCGGTCGTCGCGGGGTACAGCGCCGCGAGCCAGCGCGCCCGGTGGCGGCGCAGGAGCGCGACCGCCACCGCCACCACCCACGTCGCCCACGCCAGATGCAGGGACGGCATCGCCGCGTACTGGTCGGCGGGCACCGGGCCGCCGTGCGTCGTCCCGAAGCCGGCGAGCGCCACCGAGTCGGCGAACCCCGCTCCCGGCAGGAGCCGCGGCGGCATCACCGGCAGGACGAAGAAGACCGTCATCCCGGCGAGGTTCGTCAGGACGAGGGCGTTGCGCGCGGGCCGGTAGAGGTCCGGCCCGGCGATGTAGCACCAGGCGAGGACGGTCAGCGTGACGCCGATGTGCGCCCGCTGGTACCACTCCACGGACGCCCACGCCATGCCGTGATGCCCGGTCAGCCACCGGTTCAGCCCGAGCTCGACGTCCAGGTGCAGGTCGCGCTCCACGGCGAGGACGTCCCGGCCGTGCGCGAGCGCCGCACCGTGCCGCGCGTCGGCGAGCGAGCGCACGTAGTCGTAGACCTTCAGCAGCACCAGCACGATCAGCAGTTCGCCGACGAGCCACGGCCTTGTGCGGCGCGGCCTTCCGGCGGCGCGCGGGCCCGTGTCGTGCGCCGCGGGCCGCGGGAGCAACGCGCGGACGGTTCAGCCCACCCTTCTCTCGGGCCGCCCGTCGGGCGCCCTGTCCAGCCGTTCCATGGCCAGGCCGTACAGGTCCTCGGTACGGCGCAGCACGCCCGGCCAGGTCACCGGCGGCTGGACCGCGCGGGCGCGGGCGGCCATCCGGGCCCGCAGCGCCTCGTCGGACGCCAACCGGACGATCGCGTCGGCCATGGCGCCGTCGCTCGCGGCCAGCAGGCCGTCCTGGCCGTCGGTGACGAACTCCCCGATGCCGCCCTCGGTGCGCGCGATGACGGGCAGGCCCGCGCACCGCGCCTCAAGGGCGGCTATGCCGAACGATTCCAGCACGGCGGGGGCGACGAACAGGTCGGCGCGCCGGAACAGCGCCCGGATCCCGTCGCGTTCCAGCCGTCCGGGCAGCTCGACCCAGCCGGTCATGGCGTGCCGGCGCAGGTAGCGGTCGATGGAGCGGCGTTCGGGCCCGTCCCCGACGATCACCGCGCGCAGCCCGGCGGACGGGCCGAGTGCCGCCCGCGCCCGCCGCAGTATCCGCAGCAGGTGGTGCGGCCGCTTGCGCGGCGCCAGCCGCATGACGGCGACGACGAGCACCTCGCCCGGCGTGCGGGGCAGCGGATCGACTCGCCACTCCTGCGCGTCGATGCCGTTGGGCAGCACGAACACCGGGGCAGGTGAGACCAGGCGGCGCACCGGCTCGGCCGCGGTGTCGCTCACGGCCGTCCACACGGCGGGCAGCGCGGACCAGCCCGTCGCCGCGTCGAGGACCCGGAACGCCGGCTCCATGTAGGAGATCAGCGAGTGCACCGTCACCACGGTCGGGATCCGGGCGGCCAGCGTCGCGCCCGCCACGGCCAGCGGGGTGAAAGGGCCCGCGTGCACGTGCACGACGTCGTACTTGCCGTACCGCGCCAGCCGCCGGCCCGCCACGATCCCGCCGGGGTTCAGCGTCGTCGGGAACGCCATCCGCTCGGTGGGCCGCAGCACGCGCGGCCCGTTCCCGTCCTCCCGCATCGCGGCGTCCCGGCGCCGGAGCCCGGCCGGGCGCGCCGACGAGGTGATCACGGTGACGTCGTGGCCCGCCTCCTGCTGCCGGGTCGCCAGATCGTGGACGTGCATCTCGACCCCGCCCAGCCGCGGCAGGTAGTAGTCCGTCAGGTGCGCGATCCTCATCGCCGGGCTCCCCGCGCCGGGCCAGCGTCCCCCTCCGGCACACTTGACCGGTGCCGTACACGCTGGTGTCCTTCCACGCCCACCCCGACGACGAGGCGCTGCTGACCGCCGGGACCCTCGCCCGCGCGGCCGCCCGGCCGGACCACCGCAGCCCGCTGAACCCGGTGCAGGACGACCCCGCCGTCCGCAC
>NZ_JBEYYT010000713.1:0-3260 GCF_040645715.1 Spirillospora sp. NPDC046719
GGCCGGACGGTGCGCCCGGCGGTCCTCCCGGCGCCTGCTGGACGGCCGTCATGTCGCCTCGTCTCTGGTCAGCGTGATGGTGGTCCAGGCGCCGACGTGGATGCGGTCGCCCGCGGACACGGGGACCTCCTCGTTCAGCGGGATCGGATCGGTGGAGCCGTTCAGGCAGGTCCGGTTCCGGGAGCCGGGGTCGACGAGCGTCCAGGAGCCGTCCGGCTTGGCCAGCAGCACGGCGTGGACGTGCGAGACGCCCGGGTCCTCCGGCGGCTCGCGCAGGTCGATCTCCGGCGGGGACGGCTGCGCCGAGCTGCGCCGCCCGATGCGGATCTGCTGCCCGGCGAGCGGGATCCGCCGCTCGGGCGCGTACGGCGGGAACGCCAGCGTCGCCGAGTCCGGGCCCTCCTCGGCGATGACCGCGTTGTAGTACTCGCGGTCGGCGGCCACCACGGCCGTCCAGCCCGTCGCGTTCGGCGCGGGCGGTGGAGGCGGTGGAGGCGGTCCCGGTGGTCCTGGGTGCGGTTCCGGCGGTCCTGGCGGTCCCGGGGGCGGGGGAAGGGGCCGGTCGGGCGTGGGCCTGCCGCCGCCGGTCGCGAAGTCGTAGCCGCAGATCTCGCAGAACCGGTCGGTGCCGGGCTCGCCGCAGTCGGGGCAACGCCGCTCCCCGGACGGTCCGGACGGCGCCGCAGGCCCCCCGCCGGACGGGGACGCGGGGGGCGCGGCGGGCGCGCCGATGAGCTCGCCGCAGTCGTCGCAGTAGTCCGCGGACCGCGAGGTGTGTCCGTTGGGGCAGATCGCCATGCTCAGCCCTCGCCCCGCCGCGTCGGGACGGTCTCGTCCTTGCGGGTCGTCGGGGTCTCGGCGCCGCGCGTCCGGACGGTCTTGGTGGAGCGGGTGTCGAGCGTCATCTCGTCGGCCTTGTCGACGTCGCGCTTCAGCCGGACGGTCCCGGTGACCGGGTCGACGACGTCCACGACGCGGCGCAGCAGCGCGGTGATCTCCTCGTTGCCGGCCTGGTCGGCGAGCACGACCGCGCGCCCGAGCCGCGCGGTGGCGGTGTCGACGTCGCCCTTGCCGCGGGCCTCCAGGCCCTCCTGGATGGCCTGCGCCAGCTCGGCCTGCCCGGTGTAGTCGGCGACCCGCGAGTTGATCTTGGTGGAGAGGGCCTCGTCGTCGGTCCACTGCGCGAGCACGTTCCCGGTCGCCAGCACCTGCGCCTCCTCGCCGGGGGCGCCCGGCACGACCAGCTTCACCCAGGCGGCGCGGACCTCCTTGCCGATCTCGCCGGGCGGCACCTCGACGCAGACGTGGTAGTCGCGGCTCTCCGCGCCCCACGCGCCGAGCGGGTAGTCGCCGGCCTGCGGCGCCGACTCCACCCGCTTGCCGCTGAGATCGTCCACCGACGGCATGACCTGCTTGACGAACTTCAGCGTCGCGGTCTTCGGCGTCCACACCCGCAGCGCCACGTCCGCGACGGCCTTGCCCATCGCCGCCTCCGTCATCGCCCGGAAGTCGGCGGCGAGGTCGTTGGTGTCGCGGATGAACTCGACGCTGCCGAGCATCGCGGACGCGATCCGGCGCAGCTCGGCGACCTCCCAGTCGGTGCCGATGCCGCGGCAGTCGCAGACGAACCGGCCCGCGCAGCGCGCCAGCGCGGCGTTGAGCTGCTCGGGCGTCTCGTGCTGGTTCTTGCCGTCGGTCAGCAGGATCGCCTGCCGGATCGCGCCGGGACGGGCGTCGAAGATCTGGTCGGCGAGCCGCAGCCACGACCCGATGGCGGTGCCGCCGGACGCCTTCAGCCGCTTCAGTTCCTGCTTGGCGCGCTGCCGGGTGCCGTCGGACGCCTTGACCAGGCCGGGCTGCTGCGGGAAGACCATCGACGCCGAGTTGGAGCCGGAGACGATGGCGAACTCGACGCCGTCGCGCAGCGTGTCCACCGCGGTCTGCGCGGCGGCGACCGCGGCGCGCAGCTTGCTGTCGGGGTACGACATCGAGCCGGACGTGTCGATGATGATCACCACGGCGGCGTCCACCGCGGACGGCGACGGCAGCGCCGGGCCGGTCGCCTCGACGGACACGATGGCGTGCACCTCGCGGCCGCCCGCGGGCAGGTACTTGTTCTGGTCGACCTTGATCGTGAATTGCGGCTGCTCGCTCATCGGTGCTGCTCCGTGCTCTCGGGGTGCGTGCGCGGGGGGACTGGGGGAGGGGGGAAGGGGATGACCGCGACGGTGATGTTGTCGCGCCCCCCGGCGTCGAGGGCGTGCCGCACGAGCGTCCGCGCGGCGCCGAGCGGGTCGGCGGCCGGGTCGGGCCGCTCGTTCTCGGCGGGTGCGCCCTCGGCGGCGCCCGCCGCCGCGTTCTCGGCGGCCGCCTCGGAGCCCTCGCCCGCCGCCGCCGGGTCGTGCGCGGGGGCGTGCTCGGAGCCGCCTCTGGGCCCGCCGAGGAGGGCCGCCAGGTCGGCGGCCGCGGGGAAGTAGTTCCACAGGCCGTCGCTGCACACCAGCAGCGTGCCGGGGCCGGTCGGGCGGAACGTCGCGACGTGCGGCCGGACCTCGCCCGCGTCCGCGCCCAGCCAGGCGGTGATGACGTGCGCGTTCGGGTGCGCCTCCGCCTCGGCCTCGGTCAGCGCGCCCTGCGCCACCATGATCGCTGCCCACGAGTCGTCCTCGGTGAGCTGCCGGGACGCGCCCAGCTCGGCCATGTCTCCCGTGTTCGGCTCGGTGTCGCCGGTGTTCGGCTCGGTGTCGTCCGCTCCGAGGCCGTCCGGCCGCGTCGCGTCCGGGCGGGTCTCCTCCTCGCCGGAGTCGGCCGTCCCGTCCCCGTCGGCGGACAGCCAGTAGGCCCGGCTGTCGCCGACCCAGCCGACGGTCAGGGCGCCGCCGCGCGTCACCGCAGACACGTACGTGCACGACGGCGCCTCCGACGGGGACGCGGCGAGCGCCGCGACCGCGTCGGCCGCCTTCAGCGCCGCCGCGCGGGTCGCCTCCTCGGGGTCGCGGCCCGCGTCCAGCAGCGCCGCCAGCTCGGCGGCGGCGGTGTCGGCGGCCGCGCGGGACGCCTCGTCCGGACGCTGCGACGAGCCGACGCCGTCCGACACGACCGCGACGACACCGGCGGCGTGCGCGGCGAGGGCGATCGCGTCTTCGTTGCGGCTGTAGCGGCGGGGGGGGGGGCTGGGGGCGGCGGGCGGGGGTGGGGGGGGGGGCGCTCTCGCGCGGGCGGGGGCGGCGCGCGGGGGCGGGCTGGCGGCAACCGCGCAG
>NZ_JBEYYT010000714.1:0-3256 GCF_040645715.1 Spirillospora sp. NPDC046719
GGCCCGCGTGGGGATCGCCGAGTTCGCCGACCTGCCGGAGCGGGACGTGCCGCCGGGCGTGGCGCGCCTGACCGGGCTGGCGCGCGCGCTGGCCGCCGAGCCCGCCGTGCTGCTCCTGGACGATCCGTGGGCGGACCTGCCGGAGCGCCGCGCCAGGGCGCTGGAGGTGCTGCTGCGTGATCTCGCCGCCGAGGGCGTCGCGGTGCTGGTCGCCGAGCGCGACCTGGAGCCGGTGCTCGGCGTGTGCGACGTCCTGCTCGTGCTGGACGGCGGCCGGGTCATCGCGGCCGGGCCGCCCGCCGAGGTCCGCGCCGACCCGTGCGTCCGGGCCGCCTACCTCGCGGGACCGGCCCCGGTCACCAGGTGTCCACCCAGCGCCGCGGCCGGTCCGCGGTGGGCGGTGCGGACGCGAACGCCGTGGTGACGAGCCGGCGGGTACCGGCCGGGTCGATCACGTCGTCCAGCTCGAACACGGTGGCGGCGTTGAGCGCCTTGCCGTGCTCGTAGGCGGCGGCGACCATCGTCTCGAACAGCGCCTTCGGGTCCTCGGCCGCCGCGAGCTCCTTGCGGAACCCGAGCCGGACGGCGCCCTCCAGGCCCATGCCGCCGATCTCGCCGGTCGGCCACGCGACGGTCGCGAGCGGCGCCTTGAACCCGCCGCCCGCCATCGCCTGCGCGCCGAGCCCGTAGCCCTTGCGCAGGACCACGGTGACGAGCGGGACGCTCAGGTTCGCGCCGGTGACGAACATCCGGCTGAAGTGCCGGACGGTCGCGGTGCGCTCGGCGTCCGGGCCGACCATGAACCCGGGGGTGTCGCACAGCGACACCACGGGCAGGCCGTGCGCGTCGCACAGCTGCAGGAAGCGGGCGGCCTTGTCGGCGGCGTCGCGGTCGATGGCGCCGCCGAGATGCGCCGGGTCGTTGGCGATGAGCCCCATGGGGCGGCCTTCGATCCGCACCAGCGCGGTGATGATCCCGACGCCGAACGCCCGCCGCAGCTCCAGCACCGACCCGGTGTCGGCCAGGTGCCCGATGACACGGCGGACGTCGTAGGCGCGCAGCCGGTTCTCCGGGATGACGTGCCGCAGGATCCGCTGGTCGTCGCACGTCCACTCGTCCGCCGGGCCCTGGAAGTAGGACAGGTAGCGGCGGGCCGTGTCGACGGCCTCCGCCTCGTCCTCGACGGCGATGTCGACGACGCCGTTGGGCTCCTGGTCGGCGATCGGGCCGATCTCCTCGGGGGCGAACACGCCGAGGCCGCCGCCCTCGATCATCGCGGGCCCGCCCATGCCGATGTTGGCGTCGCGGGTGGCGATGATGACGTCGCAGCAGCCGAGGAGGGCGGCGTTCCCGGCGAAGCAGCGCCCGGACGCGATCCCGACGGACGGGACGGCGCCGCTGAGCCGGCCCATGGCGTGGAAGGTCGTCACGTCGAGGCCGGACACCATCGAGGTGTCGGTGTCGCCGGGGCGCCCGCCGCCGCCTTCGGCGAACAGCACGACCGGGAGGCGGCGCCGCCGCGCGAGGTCGAGCATCCGGTCGGTCTTGCGGTGGTTGTGGTGGCCCTGCGTCCCGGCCAGCACCATGTAGTCGTAGGACATCACCACGGCCTGGCCGCCGTTGACGTCGCCGAGGCCGCAGACCATGCCGTCGGCCGGCGTGCGCTCGATGAGGTCGTCCAGGGACCGGCGCTGCCGCTGCGCCGCGATCGCGAGCGCGCCGTACTCCACGAACGTGCCGGGGTCGCAGAGATCCTCGATGTTCTCCCGCGCGGTGCGGTGGCCGCGCGCGTGCCGCTTGGCGACCGCGTCGGGACGGGCCGCGTCCAGCCCGATCTCGTGCCGCCGGATCGTCTCGGCGAGGTCGGCGCGGATCGCGTCGAGGTCGGCCTCGGCCTCGTCGTCGGCGTGGTCGCCGTCGGCCTCGGCGGGTTCGAGGAACAGCAGCGGCGCGCCCGCGGCGACGGTGGTGCCGGGCGCCGCGGCGAGGGCGCGGACGACGCCCGCCTCCCCCGCCCGGACGACGTGCTCCATCTTCATCGCCTCGAGGATCAGGACCGGCGCGCCCGCGCGGACGAGGTCCCCTTCGGCGGCCTCCACGCTCACCACCGTGCCCTGCATGGGCGCGGCCACCGCGACCGTGCCGGGCGGCGCGTCGGGCACCGCTGCGACGGGCGCGGCGGCCTCCTCCGTCGCGGGAACGTAGAACCGGCGGTGCTCACTGCGCAGCAGCTCCGGAAGGTGGTCGGCGAGGAACGAGGTGGTCACGCCGCCCGCGGTGAACTCGGGATGCCGCAGGACGCCCTGCAGCAGCGGGATGCTCGTCGCGACGCCCGCGATCTCGAACTCGCCGAGCGCGCCGTGGGCGCGGGCGGCGGCGGACGGCAGGTCCTCCGCGCGGGCGACGACCTTCGCCAGCAGCGGGTCGTAGCGGGGGCTGGTGCGGTAGCCGGGATGCCCGTAGGTGTCGACGCGGACGCCGGGGCCGGTCGGCGGCGCGAACGCGGTGAGGGTCCCGGCGTGCGGGTGCGGCGCGCCGTCCGCGCCGATCGTCTCGGTGTTGACGCGCACCTGGACGGCGCAGCCGTGCGCGGGCGGCGGCGCGGCGAGGCCGACCCCGGCGAGGTCCTCGCCCAGCGCGAGCCGGATCTGCGCCTTCACCAGGTCGACGCCGGTGACGTCCTCGGTGACGGTGTGCTCGACCTGAAGCCGCGGGTTGGCCTCCAGGAACCAGAACTCCTCGCCGGACACGAGGAACTCGAACGTGCCGAGGCCGTCGTAGCGGACGCGCGCGGCCATGCGGACGGCGGCGTCCAGCAGCGCGTCCCGCAGGTGCGGCGGCAGCGCGGGCGCGGGGGCGATCTCCACCAGCTTCTGGTTGCGCCGCTGGACGCTGCAGTCGCGTTCCCACAGGTGGGTGACGGCACCGGAGCCGTCGCCCGCGATCTGCACCTCGATGTGACGGGCGCGGGGCACGTGCTTCTCGGCGTACAGGTCGCCGTTCCCGAAGGAGGCGAGCGCCTCGGAACGGCACCGCTCGTACGCCTCCGCCATGTCGCCGGGCTCGGCGACGACGCGCATGCCGCGCCCGCCGCCGCCCGCCAGCGCCTTGAGCATCACCGGCCCGTGCTCGCGCGCGAACGCCTCGGCCCCGGCGGGCGTCACCGGTCCCGGCGTGCCGGGCGTCACCGGCACGCCCGCCTCGCGGGCGAGTTCGCGGGACCGGGGCGTAGATCGGAAGAGCGTCGGGGAGGGAA
>NZ_JBEYYT010000715.1:0-3225 GCF_040645715.1 Spirillospora sp. NPDC046719
GGAACCCGCGCCCGCAGCCCCCCACCGGCCCGCGGCGCCCACATGGGAGACCGGGCCGCAGCCGCCGATGCCGGTCCAGGCCGCCGGGCCCGCCGTCCCGCAGCCGGACGGCGAGCGGCCGGAACTGCCGCGCCGCCAGGCGCAGAAGCACCTGTCGCCCGAACTGGCGAACGCCCCCGTCCATCGGGAGCCCGACCAGGAGGCAGAGCACAATCCGGGATTGATGGCGGCATTCCAAAAGGGCATGCGCAGCGCCCTGGAGAATGACGGCGCCGTGGACGGTCCGGACACCGGGAAATGACGAGCCCACCAGGAAATGACGAGGAGCTCCCATTGAATGCTGTGTCCCCGAACGAGGCGCAGGATCTCGCCTGGCTATTGCGGGGGCTGGGCGACGAGGTCCCGGCCATCCGCGGCAGCGTGCTGCTGTCCGCCGACGGCATGCTGAAAGCGGCCCACGGATTCGACCGCACCAGCGCGGAGCAGATGGCCGCGCTCGCCTCCAGCCTCTTCTCCATCGCCCGGAGCGCCGGCACCAGATTCGACGGGAGCAACGAGGTCCGGCAGGTCGTCGCCGAACTCCGGTCGAGCCAGCTGTTCATCTCCTGGGCCGGCTTCAACTCCGTGCTCGCGGTGATGACGAGCGCGGACGCCGACCCGGCCGTCGTCGGATTCGAGATGGCCCGGCTGATCCGCGCGGTGCGGCCCTTCCTGCACACCGCGGCGCGGCCGGCGGCCGCGGCGGACGACCGAGCCCCCTCGCCATGACCGCCGGCGGCGAGGAGATCTGGGTCGACGCCGCCGCCGGGCCGCTCGTGCGCCCGTACACGGTGACCGCCGGCCGCACCCGACCGACCGTCCGGCTCGACCTGCTGTCGCTGGTGGTGGCGACCGGCCGGCGTCCCCGCGAGCTGGCCCCGGAGCACGCCGAGGCGCTCGCCTGCTGCCGCGCGCCGACGTCGGTCGCCGAGGTCGCGGCGCACCTGCGGCTCCCCGTGACCGTCACCAAGGTCCTCCTCGCCGACCTGCTGGACTGCCGCGCCATGACCACGCAGGCGCGGCGCACCGCGGCCGACCCCACCGACCGAGCCCTCCTGGAGAAACTGCTCGATGGCCTCCAACGAGCCTGACGCGTCCGCGCCGTCCGCGACGCAGGTCAAGATCCTCATCGCGGGCGGGTTCGGCGTCGGGAAGACGACGTTCGTCGGCGCCGCCAGCGAGATCGAGCCGCTGAACACCGAGGAGCTCATCACCACGGCCAGCGCCGGCTCCGACGACCTCGGCGGGATCGAGGGCAAGTCCACCACCACCGTGGCCCTCGACTTCGGCCGGATCACGATCGAGCAGCACGGCATCGTGCTGTACCTGTTCGGCACGCCCGGCCAGCAGCGCTTCTGGTTCATGTGGGACGAGCTGTCCGCGGGCGCGCTCGGCGCGATCGTGCTCGCCGACACCCGCCGGCTCGAGGACTGCTTCGACGCCGTCGACTTCTTCGAGAACCGCGGGACCCGCTTCCTCGTCGCGGTCAACGAGTTCGACGGCGCGTTCCGCTACGCCCCGGACGAGGTCGGCGCCGCGCTCGGGCTCGACCCGCGGGTGCCGATCGTCCTCTGCGACGCGCGGGACGGCGGCTCCGCGACGGCGGTGCTGCGGGCGCTGATCCGCCATCTCCTCGTCGCCGTCCCGTCCGCCGCCGTCTGACACCGCTTCCGTCCGGCACCGCCGCCGTCCGACCCGCCTCCCCTCCAGCGCTGACCCGCCCCAGGAGCCCCCGTGATCCAGGACCCGCTCTACGAACCGTCCGGCCACCTGCTGACGCCCGTCGACCCCGAGGTGCCCCAACGGGTCGTGCGGCTGCGGGAACTGCGGCTCGGGCAGGCCCCGGACGCCGAGTTCGACGCGTTCGCCCGCGACCTCGCCGAGGCCGCCCGGCACCTCGCCGGCACCGACCTCCCGCCGTTCGCGATGGTGAACTTCGTGACCGACCAGCAGTACCTCGGCGGTTTGTACGCGCCGCGGCAGCCGGGCGCCGACCCGGCCGACGCCGTCGAGCTGGGCCGCGAGGCGCCGCTGGACCACGGCTACTGCCCGCACGTCGTCGTGCGGCGCAAGGCACTGGTCCTGGACGACGTGTGCGACTACCCGCGGTTCGCCGGCAACCCGGTCGTCGACAAGCTCGGCATCCGCACCTACGTCGGCGCTCCCCTCATCGACCGGACGGGAACGGTGCTCGGCACGATCTGCGTCATCGACCGCGAGCCGCGCCCCTGGGGCCATGCCGGGCTCGACCTCATCAAGGAGCGGGCCGCGGACCTGATGCAGGTGATTCGCCGACGCGAGGAACGGCTGGGCTGACCCCCAGGGAGCGCGGTCACGACCGCCGCGGCAGCCCCGGCCAGGCCCGGCGCGCCCGCGGGATCGAGAAGATCATTCATCATGGCGTCGGCTCTCATGGACGGGTCTGTGAGAGTTGCGGCCGCTAGGGCGCCGGCACCGGGCCGGTCTCGCGCCCGTAGCGCGAGAGGACGGCGGCGCCGGTCCGCTCGGCCGACAGGCATTCCAGGTACGCGGGCGGCCCGCCGGCCGGGAACAGCCGCTCGCCGGTGCCGAGGACGGTCGGGAAGGTCAGCAGCCGGTACTCGTCGACGAGGTCCTCGGCCATCAGCGCCCGCACGACGCTCAGGCTGCCGGTGACGACCACGTCGCGGCGCTCGCCGCGGATGGCCTCCGCGAGGCCGCCCTGGAGGACCCGCGAGTTCTGCCACGCGGAGGCGTCGGCGAGCGTGCGGGAGGCCACCAGCTTCGGGACCGCGTTCATCCGCGCGGAGAACGGGTCGTCGCGGCCCGGCCACAGCCGCGAGAACAGCTCCCAGGTCCGGCGCCCCAGGAGCATGACCCCGTCGTCGAGGACGGCGCCGAGCCGGAACTTGTCCCCGGCGACCGTTCCGGGGCCGTGCCGGAACGCCCAGCCGCCGTGCGGCGTGCCGCCGGATCCGTCCGGGTCGGACACGATGCCGTCGAGGGTGACGAACTCGATGACGATGACGCTCACGATGGTGTTCCTCTCGGTCGGTGCTCGCCGGTACTTACCGGCGGCGCCGCCCGGACTCATCGCTCGCGGCCCGACTTCTTTCTCGCGGCCCGACCTGCTGCCCGCGATCCGACTTGTTGCTCGCGGCCCGACGAGCCGCCCGCCGCCCGGATCGCCGCCGGGGCCGCGATACC
>NZ_JBEYYT010000716.1:0-3216 GCF_040645715.1 Spirillospora sp. NPDC046719
GACGCCCTGAGCGTTCCCGACACGCCCCGCACCCGTGCTCCGGGTGCGGGGCGTGTCGCGTTCGCGGAGATCGTCCATACCTCGCGGAGGCGTGGGTACGCCCCTGGCGAAAAGGCGGCCCCCCGGGCGTAAACGGGGTCGTGAGCGCGTTACTGTCCAATCATCCGAACCGATTAAAAGGACCGGAGGAACACCCGGTGAGCATGCCTCCGACTTTCGACGAGTCGTCGCGGATCCAGGCGCGGGTGGCCGAGGCGCCCCTGCTGCCCCTGGGCGACCAGCTGTTCCAGCGGCTGCTGCGCGAGCGCATCGTCTTCCTCGGCCAGCAGGTCGACGACGACATCGCCAACCGCATCTGCGCCGAGCTCCTGCTGCTGTCGGCCGAGGACGGCCGCCGCGACATCACGATCTACATCAACTCGCCAGGCGGCTCCGTCACCGCCGGCATGGCGATCTACGACATCATGCAGTACGTCCCGAACGACATCGTGACGGTCGGGATGGGGCTGGCCGCCTCGATGGGCCAGTTCCTGCTGTGCGCGGGCACCACGGGCAAGCGCTACGCCCTGCCGCACGCCCGGATCATGATGCACCAGCCGTCCGGCGGCATCGGCGGCACCGCCTCCGACATCAAGATCCAGGCCGAGCAGATGCTGTACGTCAAGAAGACGCTCGCCGAGAAGATCGCCCAGCACACCGGCCAGTCGCTCGACCAGATCGAGCGCGACTCCGACCGGGACCGCTGGTTCACCGCCGACGAGGCCAAGGACTACGGGTTCGTCGACCACGTGGTCCTCAGCGCCAACCAGGTGCCCTCCGAGGGCACGGTCTCCTGACGACCTGAATCACTATCGGAGGCACACAGTGAGCGACTTCATCCGACCCGGCTTCAGCGACCTGGTCCGGCCCGGCGTCCAGGCGGGCGGGTCCCCGGCGCCGGTCGACAGCCGGTACATCATCCCCTCCTTCGTCGAGCGCACCACGTACGGGGTCAAGGAGATGAACCCGTACAACAAGCTCTTCGAGGAGCGGATCATCTTCCTCGGCGTGCAGATCGACGACGCGTCCGCCAACGACGTGATGGCCCAGCTGATCACGCTGGAGTCGATCGACCCCGACCGCGACATCAGCATCTACATCAACTCGCCCGGCGGCTCGTTCACCGCCATGACGGCGATCTACGACACGATGCAGTTCGTCAAGCCCGACATCCAGACGGTCTGCATCGGCCAGGCCGCCTCGGCCGCCGCGGTGCTGCTCGGCGCCGGCACGCCCGGCAAGCGGGCGGCGCTGCCCAACTCGCGGATCCTGATCCACCAGCCCGCGACCGAGGGCACCTACGGCCAGTCCAGCGACATCGAGATCCAGGCCCGCGAGATCATGCGGATCCGCGAGCTGCTCGAGACGATCCTGGCCGAGCACAGCGGCAAGCCGATCGAGGAGGTCCGCCGCGACATCGAGCGCGACAAGATCCTCACCGCCGACGAGGCCAAGGAGTACGGTCTCATCGACGATGTCTTCGCCAGCAGGAAGCGCAAGGCGGAGGTAGTGTCGTCCTGAGGACGTAGGACGCGGGAGGTCCCGAGCCCGGTGGTCATACTTCCGGGCGAGGGGCTTACCAAGTCCGTTGGAGGCGGTAACGTCGAGTCCAACGTCGAGAGCCCTCGGGACGCCAGCCGGCCGCGCCGCACCCTCTCAGACGGGCGGCCCCACGAAAAGGAGACAGTTGGGTGGCACGCATCGGCGACGGTGGTGATCTGCTCAAGTGCTCGTTCTGCGGGAAGAGCCAGAAGCAGGTCAAGAAGCTCATCGCGGGTCCGGGCGTGTACATCTGCGACGAGTGCATCGATCTCTGCAACGAGATCATCGAGGAGGAGCTCTCCGAGACCTCCGACCTGAAGTGGGACAACCTGCCCAAGCCGCGGGAGATCTACGAGTTCCTGGACTCCTACGTCATCGGGCAGGAGACGGCGAAGAAGGCGCTCTCCGTCGCCGTCTACAACCACTACAAGCGGATCCAGTCGGGTGACGTGGGCCGGGACGACCAGGTGGAACTGGGCAAGTCCAACATCCTGCTGCTCGGCCCGACCGGATCCGGCAAGACGCTGCTCGCGCAGACGCTCGCCAAACTCCTCAACGTCCCGTTCGCCATCGCGGACGCCACGGCGCTGACGGAGGCCGGATATGTCGGCGAGGATGTCGAGAACATCCTCCTGAAACTGATCCAGGCGGCCGACTACGACGTCAAGAAGGCCGAGACCGGGATCATCTACATCGACGAGGTCGACAAGATCGCCCGCAAGAGCGAGAACCCGTCGATCACCAGGGACGTCTCGGGCGAGGGCGTCCAGCAGGCGCTGCTGAAGATCCTGGAGGGCACCACCGCGAGCGTCCCGCCGCAGGGCGGCCGCAAGCACCCCCACCAGGAGTTCATCCAGATCGACACCACGAACGTGCTGTTCATCTGCGGCGGCGCGTTCGCCGGCCTGGAGAAGATCGTCGAGTCCCGGGTGGGCAAGCAGGGGATGGGCTTCGGCGCCCAGATCCGCTCCAAGTCCGACTTCGAGGAGTCCTCGGCGGTGCTCGGCGACGTCATGCCGGAGGACCTGCTGAAGTTCGGCATGATCCCGGAGTTCGTCGGCCGCCTCCCGGTGATCACCTCGGTGCACAACCTGGACCGGGAAGCGCTGATCAACATCCTGACCGAGCCGAAGAACGCGCTGGTCCGCCAGTACCACCGCCTCTTCGAGCTGGACGGGGTCGACCTGGAGTTCACCGACGACGCCCTCGAGGCGATCGCCGACCAGGCCATCCTGCGCGGCACCGGCGCCCGCGGCCTCCGCGCGATCATGGAGGAGGTCCTGCTGTCGGTGATGTACGAGGTGCCGAGCCGGCAGGACGTCGCGCGCGTGGTGATCACCCGCGAGGCCGTCCTGGAGCACGTCAACCCGACCCTCGTCCCGCGCGACCGCCCGAAGCGCGAGCCGAGGGAGAAGAGCGCCTAGCACGCCCGCGGACGCCCCTGGCCACCAGGCCGGGGGCGTTCACGCGTTCCATGGTCTTTCACGACCTCCCGCAGCAGCCGCATCGCAGCGACCTGAGCCATCACGCGAGCGCGCTATCTGACCGGTGGGGCGAAGCCGAAGGCGAGCCCCACCGGGAAGCTCGCGAAGCGAGTTCGCGCTCGCCCAAGACCGGTCAAGGGGCGAGCCAGAT
>NZ_JBEYYT010000717.1:0-3206 GCF_040645715.1 Spirillospora sp. NPDC046719
CCCGGTGCCGCCACGCCCTCGCCAGGCAGCGGGCCGCCGTCGCCGAGCAGCGGGCCGCCGTCGCCGGGCGCGGGCGCCGGGTCCTCCCGGTAGCCCTCCGCCTGCCGGGCGAAGAGCTTGGCGTAGACCCCGTCCGGGGACGCGATGAGGGAGGCGTGGTCGCCGCTCTCCAGGATCCGGCCGTCCTGCACGACGACGATCCGGTCCGCGCGGCGGACGGCGCTCAGCCGGTGCGAGACCAGGACGCTGGTGGAGCCCGCGCGCAGCTCCCGCAGCCGGTCGTGCACCGCCGCCTCGGCCTCCGCGTCGAGGCCGGAGCTGGGCTCGTCCAGGATCATCAGGTCGCGGCCCCGGCGCATCAGCCCGCGCGCGAGCGCGAGGCGCTGCCACTGGCCGCCCGAAAGGTGGACGCCGTTCGACCGGGCGGCCTCCCCGTCGCCGTCCTCCTCGTCGCCGGCGTGGAACAGCCGGCTCAGCATCGTCGCGTAGCCGGCCGGCAGCCGCTCGACGGTCTCGTGGACGCCCGCGCGCTCGGCGGCGGCGCGGATCCGCTCCGGGTCGCCGATCGCGTCCAGGTCGCCGAGGCCGATGTTCTCGGCGGCGGTGAGGTCGTAGTCCATGTAGTCCTGGAACACCGCACCGATCCGGCGGCGCAGCTCCTCGACGGGGACGTCCCGGACGTCCACCCCGTCCCACAGGACGGCGCCGCGCTGCGGGTCGTAGAACCGGCAGAGCAGCTTGACGAGCGTGCTCTTGCCTGCGCCGTTGAGCCCGACCACGGCCAGGCTGGTGCCGTGCGGGATGGTCAGGTCCAAGCCGCGCAGCACCCACGGCCCGTCCTCGCTGTAGCGGAACCAGACGTCGCGCAGTTCGATGGCGTGGGCCAGCGGGGCGAGGCGGCGGTGCCGGGCGGGCGCGGCGAGGTCGTCCCCGGTCCCCACCACCGTCAGGTAGTGGTGGAAGACCAGCGCGGACTGGTGCCCCATCGCGATGCCCTGCACCAGCGCGCCCAGCCCGGACTGGAGCCCGGCCAGGGCGCCGATGAAGACGGACACGTCGCCGACGCTGATCGTCTTCTGAGCGGCGGCGTGCACGGCCCAGAGCAGGCCCGCGGCGGCGAGCAGCGCCCCGAGGGCGGCGAGGAGGACCTGGACGCGCACCACGCCGCGCTCCAGCCGGTCCTCGGCGTCGTTGGCGGCGCGCAGCTCGGTGAGCATCCGGCCGTGCAGGAACCCGCCCAGGCCGAACAGGCGGACCTCCTTGGCGGCCTGCAGGTCGGTCAGCAGCATCTGGTAGAAGAGCTTGCGCCGCAGGCCGGGGCTGATCCGCCACAGCAGCCCCGCCCGGCGCCGGCCGAGCGCCAGGTGGGCGACCATCGCGGGCACGGCGGCGGCGAGCGCGGCGCCCGCCATGACCGGGTTGATCGCGATCAGCGTGCCCAGGAACCCGGTGACGCCCAGGGAGCCGCGCAGGGTCGTCAGGCCCATCTGGACGAGCTGGTCAGGGGCGTTCTCGGCGGACTGCTGGGCCAGCCGCAGCCGGTCGTGGAACCGCGGCTCCTCCAGGCGCGCCAGCCCGTTCATCCGGTTGACCGCGCCGAACAGCCGGTCCTGCGAGAGCAGGCCGACGGCGCGCCGGGCGCGTCCCTGCGCGTACGCGGCGACGGCCGAGGACGAGGCCATCGCGATGCCCAGCGCGCCGATCCCGGCCGCGACCCACAGCAGCGTCCCGGTGCGGGGGCGGGCGGCGGTGAGCTCGTCGAGCGCGACCTTGGTCAGCCAGGCCGTGGCGACCGGCGCGGTCCCGTCGAGCACCGCCATGGCGAGCTGGAGGAACAGCATGCCGGGGCAGGCCCGCCAGGCGAGCGCGTACGCCTCCTTCATCGCGCGGGCGACGGAGGCGCGCGGCTCCGTCGCTCCCTCCCCGCCGCCTACACCGTCGCTCACGGCGCCGCGCTCCCGGCGGCCGGGGCCGCGGTCCCGGCGGCCGGGGCCGGGGCGGCCTCGCGGAGCCCCTCCAGGCCGACACTCGCGGCGGTGGCGACGCCGTCCGGACCGTAGTGGGCGAACCCGGGGTAGAAGCGGACGCCGAAGGCGGTGCCGACGGGCGCGTCGAGGGGCTCGGGCACCACGTGGTCCGCGACGCCGGCGAGCCGGGCGGCCAGGTCGCTGTCGGCCGCGTCGATCCCGACCACCGTGGCGAGGACGCGGCCTCCCGCGTCCCGCACCCGGCGGGCGTGCTCGGCGAACTCCGGCACGCTGTCGTCGCAGCCCGGGCAGTCCAGCGACAGGAAGGCGATCAGCGCCGGGCGGCCGGCCAGCCCGTCCCTGGTGACCGTGGTGCCGGCGGCCGTGGCCGCGGTGAACTCGGGCATCCGGTCCCCCGGCGCGATGCCCAGGTCCGGGGCCCCGCCGGACGCGTCCGGACCGTGGTGACGGCCGGCCGGCGGCATGCTCAGGCGGGCGCGCCAGCGGCGCAGCACGGCCGCGGTCAGCGCGACGTTCAGCGCGGTGAGCGCCACGACCAGGACGAGCCCTGCGACGAGGTAATCCACGGATGTCCTTTCCGGCTCCGGCGCCTCACCGGCCGTGGCCCCCCGCGGCGACCGGGGACCGGAAGAGCGCGGCGATGTCGTCGACGAAGACGGTCAATGTGGTGAGCAGGGCCGCCGAGAACACGGCCAGCGCGATCCCCGGCACGTCGCCGGGAACGCCGCCGCCCCGCGACAGCGCGACGACCGCGCCCAGGCACGCCGCCGCCAGCAGCACCGCGTTGCGCGCGATGTGCCAGCCGCCCATGGGCTCGCTGCCGGCGCCGAAGCAGGCGCAGGTCACCCGCTTCCCGCGGGCGACGACGGCGACTGGGACGGCCGTCAGCCCGCAGCAGAACAGCGCCGCGGCGGCGAAGCCGGCGGTGACGGTGGCGGGCACGGCGAGCAGCAGCGCGATGAGCAGCTCGGCGGCGGGGACCAGCACGGCCAGCGGGCGGCGCAGCCGCGCCGGGACGAAGCCGAAGTCGCCGAGGGAGGCGGCGAAGGCGCCCGGCGAGCGCAGCTTCGCCACCGCCGCCAGCGTCATCACCGCCACGAGGGTGAGGCGGCAGGCGAACGATACGTACAGCACGGATGCTCCCGGGGAAGTGGTGCGCGAGCGCGCGCGGCCGCTCATGGTGCGGCGGTCCGCGCGTCCAAGGGCGCCCGGACCGCG
>NZ_JBEYYT010000718.1:0-3201 GCF_040645715.1 Spirillospora sp. NPDC046719
CGAGCGTCGCGGCGACCGCGGGCGCGCTGGTGAAGGTGATCGCGTCCACCGTGCCGGCGACGGCCTGCCCGACGAGCCGCCGCAGCGGCGTGACGTCCTCGGCGCGCGCCCACCGGTACACCGGGATCTCGATCACCTCGGCGCCCGCCTCGTGCAGCGCGTCCGTCAGCTCCGGCTGGCGCTCCCCGTAGAGCTGGACCGCCACCCGGGCGCCCGCCAGGTCCTTCTCCAGCAGGTGCGCGATGACCTCCGCGCAGCCCTCCGACTCCGGGGACCAGCGCTCCTGCAGCCCGGCCGAGCGGATCGCGCCGCGCGCCTTCGGGCCGCGCGCCACGATGTCGGCGTCGCCGAGCGCCGCGATGAGGGCGTCGCGCAGCCCCCACCCGTCGGCCGTCTCCAGCCACGCCCGGAACCCGATCCCGGTCGTGACGACGGCGTGGTCCAGCGGCCGGGCCAGGCACGCCCGCGTCGCCTCCAGCAGCTCGGCGTCGTCGGCGAGCGGGACGAGGCGGATCGCGGGGGCGAGCACCACCCGCGCGCCGCGCCGCTCCAGCAGCGTCGCGAGCTCCTCGTGGCGGCGGGCCGCGGTCACCCCGACGGCGAACCCGGCCAGCGGCTCACTGTCGGCGGTCATCGGTGAGCGCCACCTCCACGCGGTCGCCGCCGGCCGCCCGGCGGACCGGGAACGTCGGCACCGCCACCCGCGGATCGTCCAGGCAGACCCCGGTGCGCAGGTCGAACACCTGCTTGTACATGGGCGAGGCGACCGTCGGGACGCCGTCGCGCGTGCCGAGGATGCCCCGCGACAGCACGCAGGCGCCGCTGAACGGGTCGAGGTTCGACAGCGCGTACAGGGTCCCGTCGAAGGCGCGGAACACCGCGACCTGCGTGCCGTCCAGCATCGCGCAGGCCCCGCGCTCGGGGATCAGGTCGGCGTAGGAGCAGATGTCGAACCAGCGGGCCGCGGCTTCGGCGGGACGCCTCGTGATCGTCGCTTCGGATGTGATGCTCATCGGCCGGCAACCTCCAGGCGAGTCGCGTGCGGGAACAGTGCGGGCACTGCGGCGAACGTCGCCGGCCCGGCGCCTTGACGTTGTAAGGTTCGCTCGGTGGCCGGTCGTGCCGGTCCGTCCCCGATGTTCATGAACCGAGTCTCCGCAGAGGCCGTTTCACGGTTGGGTCTCCTTTGTCACCGCCGTGTTAAAAGGCGCTCACGCCGAGATCCGGACGGCGCACACCTTGAACTCGGGCATCCGCGAGACGGGGTCGAGGGCCGTGCCGGTGAGCAGGTTCGCGCGCCCCTCCCCCGCCCAGTGGAACGGCATGAAGACCGTGTCGCGGCGGATCGCGTCCGTGACGCGCGCCGCGGCGGTGGCCGCGCCCCGGCGGCTCTCCACCTTCACGTCCTGGCCGTCCTCGACGCCGAGCCGCTCGGCGAGGTCGGGATGCAGCTCCACGAACGGGCCCGGCGCCGCGTCCGCCAGCGCCGGGACCCGGCGGGTCTGCGCGCCCGACTGGTACTGCGCCAGGACGCGCCCGGTCGTCAGGTACAGCGGGTACTCGGCGTCGACGTCCTCGGCCGGCCCGTGGTGCTCGACCGGGACGAACCGGGCACGCCCGTCCGGCGTCGGGAAGCGGTCCAGGTAGGGACGCGGCGTTCCGGGGTGGTCCTCGGACGGGCAGGGCCAGAACACCCCGCCCTCGGCCTCGATCCGCTCGTAGGTGATGCCGGAGTAGTCGGCGGCGCCGCCGGCGCTCGCGCGGCGCAGCTCGCCGAACACCCGCTCGGGGTCGGTGCTCCACTCCCCCGGCGCGCCGAGCCGCCCGGCCAGCCCGGCGATGATCTCCAGGTCGGTGCGGACGCCGCCGGGCGCGCGGACCGCCCGCCGCCGCCGCAGCACCCGCCCCTCCAGGTTCGTCATCGTGCCGGACTCCTCGGCCCACTGCGCCGTCGGGAGCACCACGTCGGCGAGCCGCGCGGTCTCCGACGGCACGAAGTCGGCGACCACCAGCAGGTCCAGGGCGCCGAGCCGTTCCTCGACGGACGCGGCGCGCGGCGCCGACACCACCGGGTTCGACCCGAACAGCAGCAGCGCCCTGGGGCCGTCCGGCGTGCCGAGCGCCGACAGCAGCTCGTACGCCGACCGGCCCGGCCCCGGCAGCGCGTCCGGCTCGATGCCCCACACCGCCGCGACGTGCGCGCGCGCCGCCGGGTCGTCGATCTTCCGGTAGCCGGGCAGCTGGTCGGCCTTCTGCCCGTGCTCGCGGCCTCCCTGCCCGTTGCCCTGCCCGGTCAGGCAGCCGTAGCCGGAGCCGGGACGGCCCGGCAGCCCGAGCACCAGCGCCAGGTTGATGAAAGCGCTGACCATGTCGGTGCCCCGCGCGTGCTGCTCGGCGCCCCGCGCGGTCAGCACGTGGGCGCGGTCCGCACCCGCCAGCAGCCGGACGGCCTCGCGCATCTTCGGGAGCGGGACGCCGGTGATGCGCTCCACCCGGTCCGGCCAGTACGCGTTCGCGACCGTCCGGACGGCGTCGAACCCGCTCGTCCGCGCCGCCACGTAGTCCTCGTCGGCGAGGCCCTCGGCGATCGCCAGATGCAGCAGGCCGTTGGCGAGCGCGATGTCGGTGCCGGCCGCGGGCTGCAGGTGCAGGTCGGCCTGCCGCGCCGTCGCGGTGCGGCGCGGGTCCACGACGATGAGCGCGCCGCCGCCGTCGCGCATGTCGGCCAGGTGGCGCATGAACGGCGGCATCGTCTCGGCCGGGTTGCCGCCCGCGAGGAGCACCGCGCCGGACGCGGCCAGGTCGGTGACGGGGCCGGGCAGCCCGCGGTCCATCCCGAACGCCCGGCCGGACGCCGCGGCCGCCGACGACATGCAGAACCGCCCGTTGTAGTCGATCTGCGAGGTGCGCAGCGCGACCCGGGCGAACTTGCCGAGCTGGTACGCCTTCTCGTTGGTGAGCCCGCCGCCGCCGAACACCGCGACGGCGTCCGGCCCGTGCTCGGCGGCCAGCCGCCCGATCCCGGAGACGATCCGGTCCAGCGCCTCGTCCCAGGTGCACGGCTCCAGCGGCGCGTCGCGGGTGCGGCGCATCATCGGGACGGTCAGCCTGTCCGGGACGGTCAGCAGCTCCGCGGCGGTCCAGCCCTTCTGGCAGAGGCCGCCGCGGTTCGCGGGGACGTCGTCGCGCGGCGCCTCCCGC
>NZ_JBEYYT010000719.1:0-3187 GCF_040645715.1 Spirillospora sp. NPDC046719
GCCGCCGCCGCGTGCCTGCTGCTGGTCGCGGGCGTGCTGTTCGGCGGGTTCGTGCTGCCGTCCGGCGACGGCGGCCGCACCGCGTCCCCGCCGGGCGCGTCCCCGCCCGCCGCGTCGGCCCCGCCGGAGCCGGAGCCGGCCGTGACCCCGGCGGGCCGGGGCGAGCGGATCGTCGCCGTCAACCCCGACAACAAGATCAAGGGCGTCGTCTTCCTCCAGCGCAAGGAGTGGGGCACCCAGGTCGAGCTGTACCTGTCGGGCGTGCCGAAGGGGGAGCACTGCCGGATGATGGTGATCGCCAGGGACGGGCGGCGGGACGCCATCGGCAGCTGGTCCGTCCCCTACGACACCGGCTACGGCGACTACCACGGCTCGACGATGTTCCCGCGCGGCCAGCTCTACTCGTTCGAGATCGTCGGGCTGGACGGGAAGCCGCTGCTCACGATCCCCACGTAGGCTCGCGGTGTGGAAGAAACGCGGTCGCGGACGGGTTGCCCAAGGTGATGACAGGAGCTCTGGTCGCCCTCGGGGTGCTGCTCGCGGCGACGGTGTTCGGCCTCGTGCGGCGGCGCCGTGACGGCGTGCTGCGCGCCGTGCCGGGCGCCGGCGGCGCCACCCGGGACGGGCGGAAGGACGGCGACGGCCAGGTGGGCGAGCAGGTGGACGAGCAGGTGGGCGAGACCCTGCGGCCCGACGAGCTGGGCGCCGAACTCGGCGCGAAGGCCACGCTCGTGCAGTTCTCCAGCGCGTTCTGCGCACCCTGCCGTACGACCCGGCGCGTCCTCGGCGAGGTCGCCGGGATGGTGGACGGCGTCGCGCATGTGGAGCTGGACGCCGAGGCGCACCTGGAGCTGGTGCGCCGGCTGAACGTGGTGCGGACGCCGACGGTCCTCGTCCTGGACGGGGCGGGGCGGATCGTCCGGCGCGCCGCCGGGGCGCCCCGTAAGGCCGACGTGATCGCCGCCCTCGGCGCCGCGATCCCGTGACCGCGGCCCCGTGACCGCGGCCCCGTGACCCGAGCCCGGTGACCGGGCCCGGTGACCGAGCCCGCGGGCGCGGTCCGGTGGCCGGGAGGCCGGGGAGCCGTGCCCGGAAGGCCCTCCGGGCGGGGCCGTCACGGTGCTGTCAAGACCCGGAGGCGGCCGATCAACCTGTGAGCCGTACCCCGATGACCTGGGATAAGACACATGTCACTGTCTCGGAAGGCGAGACGGATGTGACAGGGCGTGGATTGTCGGCTTAACATCGTGTCCGTGCGTTACTGGACAGAGCAGATGCTCACGAAGCGCCGCGCGGTCGACTTCTGCCGCGTGGCCGCCTCGCTCTGTCGCACGGCCTGAGGCATCGAGCCCATCCGCCCCCGAGCTCTTCCGATTTCCACGCTCGTACGCACGCTTCCTCTCCGCCATGGAGCACCCCGATGCAGGTTGATCCGCGTGGGCCGCGCTTCGGCGCCTCGGTCACGACGGTCGTTCTCGTCGCGGTCCTGGTGACCGGAAGCTGGGCACTGCTCGCCGCTCAGGCCGTCGTGTTCGCCATCGGCGCGTTCCTCGGCCTCCGGTACGCCCCGTACGGGCTGGTGTTCAAAGCGCTGATCCGCCCCCGGCTCGCTCCTCCCGCGGAACTGGAGGACGAGGCCCCGCCCCGCTTCGCGCAGGGCGTCGGGTTCGTCTTCGCCGTGGTGGGGACGGTCGGATACGGGACGGGGATCACCTGGCTCGGCATCGGTGCCACCGCCCTCGCGCTGGCGGCGGCGTTCCTGAACGCGGCGTTCGGGTTCTGCCTCGGCTGCGAGATTTATCCGCTCTTCCGACGTATCACCGCGAAGATTCGCTCCGACAGGGAGGTTCCCGCATGAGCCGCTCCGACGTCCTGGTGGACACCGAATGGGTCGAGGCCCACCTGGACGACCCGGGCCTGGTCCTGGTCGAGGTGGACGAGGACGTGTCCGCCTACGACAAGGGCCACATCCGTGGCGCCGTCAAGATCGACTGGAAGACCGAGCTGCAGGACCCGGTGCGCCGCGACTTCGTGGACAAGACCGGCTTCGAGCAGCTGCTGTCCGGCAAGGGCATCGCCAACGACGACCTGGTGATCCTCTACGGCGGCAACAACAACTGGTTCGCCGCGTACGCGTACTGGTACTTCAAGCTGTACGGGCACGACAAGGTGAAGCTGCTCGACGGCGGCCGCAAGAAGTGGGAGCTGGACTCCCGCGAGCTGGTCGAGGACGTCCCGTCGCGTCCGCGTACCGACTACAAGGCCAAGGAGCAGGACCTCACGATCCGCGCCTTCCGCGACGAGGTCGTCGACGCGATCGGCAGCAAGAACCTGATCGACGTCCGGTCCCCGGACGAGTTCAGCGGCAAGCTGCTCGCCCCGGCGCACCTGCCGCAGGAGCAGTCGCAGCGGGCCGGCCACGTGCCGACCGCGCGCAGCATCCCGTGGTCGAAGGCGGCCAACGACGACGGCACGTTCAAGTCCGACGACGAGCTCCGCGAGCTGTACACCGAGGCCGGCGTCGACCTGAGCAAGGACACGATCGCCTACTGCCGCATCGGCGAGCGCTCGTCCCACACCTGGTTCGCGCTGCGCGAGCTGCTCGGCCTGCCGAACGTGAAGAACTACGACGGTTCGTGGACCGAGTACGGCTCGCTGGTCGGCGTGCCGATCGAGCTCGGCGAGCCCAAGTAACCAGTGCTCGGCGAGCCCGAGTAACACCCGCACGACACCCCACCGCCGCCGGCGGAACGAATCTTTCCGTGTGCACGGAGATGGAGGAGCAATGACCCAGGGCTGCGCAGCGCCGGAGCAGACGGCGCACCTTCCCGCGACCGTCGACCTGACCAACGAGGCCGTGATCCAGGGGACCGTCACCCGTGACGGCGCTCCCGTGTCCAGCGCGTACGCGCGACTGCTCGACTCGACCGGCGAGTTCACCGCCGAGGTCGTCACCGGTGACGAGGGCGTGTTCCGCTTCTTCGCCGCCGACGGCGACTGGACGGTGCGGGTGCTGGCCGCGGGCGGGGTGAGCGTCGACAACGCGGTCACCGCCAAGACCGGCGAGGTCGCCGCGCTCCAGGTGGCCATCTGACCCACCGCGCGCCCGCTCGGGGGACGACCCCGGGCGGGCACCGGTCAGGTCCGGCCTGAACCTCCGAACCCCGCCGCCCCGGTCCGTCCGGGG
>NZ_JBEYYT010000720.1:0-3173 GCF_040645715.1 Spirillospora sp. NPDC046719
CCCCTCCCCCGGCCTGAGGGAGGGGGAGGGGGCGGGTGTGTCAGGGGGCAGGGTGTCAGGGGGCGGTGTGTCGGGGGGCGGGGAAGTCGCGCCGCTTGATCTTGGCCTTGTCGCAGGCGGGGTCGGCGGGGTCGCGCCAGAACACGATGCCCTCGTAGGGGTGGGCGTGCAGCCAAGCGGCGAGGCCGTCGTGGTCGCGGGGCACGTCGCCGAGGTCGTCGGCGCCGTGCCGGACGAGGGTGTGCCGCTCGGCGCCCTCCGGGTTCCCATTGATCTTGGGGCCGATCAGCTCGTAGGTGCCGGCGGCCAGAACGCCTCCACCTTGTCCGCTTTGTCCGTCGTGTTCGTCCAGGGCGGCGCGCAGGTGCTTCCAGAACGCGGACTGCTCGGCGGGCTCCCATCCGACGGTCTTGCCGGTGGCGGGGTCGGTGGCGATGGGGGTGAATCCGGGCGGGGCGGGCCGGCCGGCCTTGACCTCGCGGCGGGCGTGCCAGCGGGCGCCGTCGAAGCGGACGCAGGTGCCGTCGTACTTGCGGGTGGCGCGGCCCTCACCGGCGAGCACCCAGGCGCAGGACGGGTCGGGCTCGGAGGTGACGTGGCGGGGGTCGCCGTCCCAGTCGCGGACGAACAGTGTCGGTATCTTGCGCATGCGGTCCTTCCCTGCCGGTGGCGGGTGCGGGGTCTCCCCGGCAGGACTCGAACCTGCGGCGCCCGGCTTCGGAGTCCGGCGCTCTGTCCTCTGAGCTACGGGGAGCGGGCCCCGCCCCCGGGTGACGTGGGGGCGGGGCGGGAGACGCCGGTGGGATTCGAACCCACATGATCCGGATCTGCAATCCGGTGCCTGAGCCGTTCGGCCACGGCGTCGCGGCCCGCGGGGCGCGGGCGCACGGGGGTCTTTCACGGGTCGTCGAAAAGAAAGCGGCCGCCGTTCCGGTCGGTGGAAGGGCGGCCGTGACGCGCTGGACGCGCGAGGGTCAGGTGGCCGCCCGCCGGGTGGACCGGGAGCAGGTGCGGGTGCGGTCGCCGCATCGCCGCGTCATGGTCTGCTCCCTTCCCGGTGGCCGGTAGATGTGACGAGTATGCGCGGCGCCGCGCGGGCCCCGCAACGGGTTTTCCCGCCGGGGTCTGAGCGCGGTTTCGGCGGCGTCCGCAGCGCGACATTCCGTTCAGTGGAAACCCGTTGTTCCGCCGCCGGTCGGGTACGGCGAGTCTGGGGGGACGGGCCGCGCCGCGCGGGCGGGCCCCGCGTCGCGTCCGCGCCCGCGGGCGCGTGGTTCGAGGAGGAGCCGACGATGGCGTTGCTGGACCCCGGAACGTGGACGGACAAGATCTTCACCGGCGGGTGGGCCGCCGCGGACGGCGGCGTGCTGGAGGTCGTCGAGCCGGCGACCGGCGCGGTCCTCGGCACGCTCGGGCGGGCGTCGGCGCGCGACGTCGCCGCGTCGGCCGCCGCGGCCGCCGACGCGCAGCGCGACTGGGCGGCCCGCACCTACGAGGACCGCGCCGCGGTGCTGCGCCGCGCGGGCCGGCTGTTCGAGGAGCACGCCGCCGAGATCCAGGACTGGATCGTGCGGGAGGCCGGGTCGGTGCCGGCGAAGGCGGAGCTGGAGGCGCACTTCGCGGCGGGCCTGTGCTACGAGGCGGCGGCGCTGGCCTCGCACCCGCAGGGCCTGGTGCTGCCGTCGGCGCAGCCGCGGTGGAGCCTGGCGCGGCGCCGCCCCGCCGGGGTGGTCAGCGTGATCGCGCCGTTCAACTTCCCGCTGATCCTGTCGATGCGGTCGGTGGCGCCGGCGCTGGCGCTCGGCAACGCGGTGCTGCTCAAGCCCGACCCGCGCACCGCGGTGTGCGGCGGCGTCACGGTCGCGCGGGTCTTCCAGGAGGCGGGCCTGCCCGAGGGGCTGCTGCACCTGCTGCCGGGCGGGCTGGAGACCGGCGAGGCGGTGGTGGCGGCGCCGCAGGTGCGGGTGGTGTCGTTCACCGGCTCCACCGCCGCGGGCCGCAAGATCGGGGAGGCGTGCGGGCGGCTGCTCAAGCGCGCGCACCTGGAGCTCGGCGGCAACAACGCCCTCATCGTGCTGCCGGGCGCCGACATCGCCAAGGCGGTGTCGGCGGGCGCGTGGGGGTCGTTCCTGCACCAGGGGCAGATCTGCATGACCACCGGGCGGCACCTGGTGCACGAGAGCCTGCACGAGGAGTACGTCGCCGCGCTGGCCGACAAGGCCGACAAGCTGCCGGTCGGGGACCCGGCGGCCGGGCCGGTCGCGCTCGGCCCGATCATCGACGAGGGGCAGCTCGCGCACGTCGACGCGCTGGTCCGCGACACCGTCGCCGCCGGGGCGCGGCTGGCGGCGGGCGGCACCCACGAGGGCCTGTTCTACCGGCCGACGGTGCTGGCGGAGGTCACCCCGGACATGCCCGCCTACGCGCGGGAGGTGTTCGGGCCGGTCGCGCCGGTGGTGCCGTTCTCGAGCGCGGACGAGGCGGTCGCGCTGGCCCGCGACAGCGAGTACGGGCTGTCGCTGGGGATCCTCGGCGACGTCGGGCAGGCGATGGCGATCGCCGACGCGGTCCCGACGGGGCTGGTGCACATCAACGACCAGACCGTCAACGACGAGCCGGTGGTGCCGTTCGGGGGGCTGGCGGCGTCGGGGAACGGGTCGCGGTTCGGCGGCCCGGAGGCCAACATCGAGGCGTTCACCGAGACCCAGTGGGTGACGATGCGCGGGGAGATCGCCCCTTACCCGTTCTGACGCTCCGCGAGCCGGGCCGCCGGCGGCCGGCCGTCCTGTTGCGGGGCGTGGTGCGGGGTGGAGCGGGGCAGGACGCCGTCGAGGTACTCGGCGACGGCGGCGCGCAGGCCGGCGGCGTCCGGTTCGGGTCCGGCGCCGGCGACCGCGTCGAACAGCAGCCCCTCGACGAAGGCGACCAGCCGCGGCCCGTGCCGGCCGGGGTCGGGGGACCCGGCCCGGCGCATGAGGTCGGCGGCGACATCGCGGAACCCGCGCCCAAGCTCGTCGTAGATCGCGCGCAGCTCGGGGCGGCGGGTCGCCTCCAGCGCCAGCTCGTAGCGGGCCAGCACGGACGCGCGGTGCTCGCGCAGCTGCGCGTCCACCAGGCCGGCCAGCGCGTCGGCGAGCAGGTCGCGTCCCGGCCCGCGCAGGTCCGCGCCGAGC
>NZ_JBEYYT010000721.1:0-3169 GCF_040645715.1 Spirillospora sp. NPDC046719
ACGGCGGCCCCTCCCCCGGCCGGCGTCGGGACGCGCCCGCGCCGCAGGACCGTTCCGTTCCGGTCCACCAGCGCCGCGGCGATCTTCGTGCCGCCGATGTCGAGCGCGGCGAGCGTCCCGCCGCTCACAGCAGCCCGGCGGCGGCCAGCGTGCGGCGGACGTGCCCGGTCTCGGCCGCGTCCAGCTGGATCTGCGGCGGCGCGGTGACCGGGCAGTCGATGACGCCGCGCAGGTGCAGGGCGGCCTTGAACGAGCCGAGCGCCGACGAGCCGCGCCCCATCCGGGCGGCGGCGCCCGCGTTGACGATGTCGAACAGCCGCAGCAGCCGCTCCTGCTCGGCGCGCGCCTCGTCCCAGCGGCCCTCCCGGCACAGCCGGTACAGCCGGACGTAGCCGTCCGGGTCGACGTTGCCGAGGCCCGGGACGACGCCGTGCGCGCCCATCGCGAGCGCCGAGTCGACGGTCAGCTCGGACCCGGTCAGCACGCTGAACCCGCCGGTCCCCGCGTCGCGGAGCGCGACGAGCAGGCCGCGCAGCCCGCCCTCGTCGCCGCTGGAGTCCTTCACGCCGGCGAGGACGCCCTCATCCGCGAGCCGCAGCAGCATCGCCGCGTCCAGCTTGGAGTGCACCGAGACCGGCAGATCGTAGGCGTAGACGGGGACCGGGACGGCGGCGGCGACGCGGCGCAGGTGCGTCTCGATCTCCGCCGGGTGGGTGCGGGTGTAGAACGGCGCGGTCGCGACGACGCCGTCGCAGCCGAGCTCGGCGGCGGCGCGGGCGTGCTCGACGACCCGCAGCGTGGTCATGTCGATCGCGCCGGCGAGCACCGGGACCTGCCCGGCGACGTGCTTGACCACCGTCTCCAGGACCGTGCGGCGGTGCGCGTCGGGCAGGAACGCGACCTCGCTGGTGGAGCCGAGCACGAACAGCCCGTCCACGCCGGCGCCGACGAGGTGGTCGACGAGCCGTTCGAGGGACGCGGCGTCGACGTCCAGGTCGGGGGTCAGCGGCGTGCAGACCGGGGGGACGACGCCGGTGAGCGGCGGGGCGGCGGGTCCGGCGGGAGCGGCGGTCACGGGATCTCCTGGGAAACGGGGGAAAGGGCGAGGTCGGACGGGTCGGTGACGGGATGCAGGCAGCGGTACGCGTGCCCGGCGTCGCCGGCCTCGGCGAACGCGGGCATCGCCTCGGCGCACTCCTCGGTGGCGCGCCAGCAGCGGGTCCGGAACGGGCAGCCGCTCGGCGGGTGGACGGCGGACGGGACGGGCCCGTCCAGCCGGATCGGCTCCATCGGGTCGAGGAGGCTCGGGGTGGCCGACAGCAGCGCCCGCGTGTACGGGTGCCGGGTGTCGCCGCGGGCCACGGCGGCGGCCGGGGCGTCCTCGACGATGCGGCCGAGGTACATGGTGACGACCCGGTCGGACATGCGCCGGACGGTCTGGATGTCGTGCGAGACGAACACCATCGACAGGCCGAGGCGGTCCTTGAGGTCGAGCATGAGGTTGAGGATCTGCGCGCGGACGGACACGTCGAGCGCGGACGTCGGCTCGTCGGCGACCAGCAGCGACGGCTCCAGCGCGAGCGCGCGGGCGATCGCGACGCGCTGCCGCTGCCCGCCCGACAGCTGCCCGGGGAGGGCGGCGGCGAGCTGCGGCGGCAGCCCGACCAGCGACATCAGCTCGCGGACGCGGGCGTCGCGTTCGGCGGGCGTGCCGCGCCGGTGCACGTCGAGCGGGTCGCGGAGGATCGCCCGGACGGGCAGCCGCCGGTTCAGCGCGGTCGCCGGGTCCTGGAAGACCATCCCGACGGACGCGCCGAGCCGCGCGGACCGGTCGCGGGACCGCAGCGCGCCGAGGTCGTCGCCCTCGAACAGCACCGTGCCCTCGGTGGGCCGGGTCAGGCCGACGAGCACCTTCGCGAGCGTGGACTTGCCGCAGCCGGACTCGCCGACGATCCCGACGGTCTCGCCGCGTCCGATGGCGAGGTCGGCGCCGGTGAGCGCGTGCACGGCGGCGCGGCGCAGCGGGTTGCCGCCGCGCACCGGCAGCCGGACGTGCACGCCGCGCAGTTCCATGACGGGTGTGGTCATCGCTGTTCTCCCGCCTTGGCGGTGGCGGGCGCGCCGGCCGCCGCGCCGATCGGGTGGTGGCAGGCGAACGCGTGCCGGTGCGGCTCGCCGGACGCCTCGGGACGGGTCGTCGCGCACAGTTCGGTGGCGGCGGCGCACCGGTCGGCGAACCGGCAGCCCGCCGGGAAGTGCGCGGGGGACGGGACGACGCCGGGGATCTGCACGGGCCGCGCGTCCGCCGCCTCCAGCGACACGACGGCGCCGAGCAGGCCGCGCGCGTAGTGGTGCCGGGACGAGGCGACGACGTCGGAGGTGACGCCGGCCTCGGCGACCTGCCCGCCGTACATCACCACGACGCGGTCGGTGACGTCGGCGACGAGCGCGAGGTCGTGCGAGACGAGGATCAGCGCGAACCCGAGCTCGGCGCGCAGCCGCAGCAGCAGCCGCATGACGGCGGCCTGGACGGTGACGTCGAGCGCGGTGGTCGGCTCGTCGGCGACGACGAGCCTCGGGTCGCGGGACAGCGCCATCGCGATCAGCACCCGCTGCCGCTGCCCGCCGGACAGCTCGTGCGGATAGGAGCGCAGCGTCCGGTCCGGGTCGAGGCCGACGAGGTCGAGCAGCTCGGCGGGGGTGCGGGTGCCGCCGCGCCGGGTGAGCTGGCGGAGCTGGGCGCGGATCGTCATCGCCGGGTTCAGCGAGGACAGCGCGTCCTGGTAGACCATCGCCATGTCGTGGCCGAGCAGCGCGCGGCGCTCCCGGGCGGGCAGGGCGCGCAGGTCGCGGCCGTCGAACAGCAGCCGGCCGCCGATCCGGGCCCCGCGCGGCTCCAGCCCCATGATCGCCAGGCTGGTGAGGCTCTTGCCGCAGCCGCTCTCGCCGACCAGGCCGACGACCTCGCCGGGCCGCACGTCGAGGGACACCCGGTCGACCACGTCCACGTCGCCGTAGCGGTCGGGGAACCCGATGGCGAGGTCCTCGACGCGCAGCAGCGGTTCGCCGTCCGGGAGGGGGCGGGCGCGGTCGGCGAGGCGGCGTCCGGCCTCGCGCAGGTCTTCCTCCAGCCGCGCGGCGGGCGGCGCCGGGGCCGCGGCCGTCCGGG
>NZ_JBEYYT010000722.1:0-3167 GCF_040645715.1 Spirillospora sp. NPDC046719
GCGCCGGCCGCCCTCCCTCGCTCCCTCGGGCACGCCGGCGGGCTCCGCGGGCTTCGCCAGCCCGCCGCCCCCGGCGGCCCTGGCCCGGCCCGGGCGGCCGGCCCGGGCGCCCGTACCGGCCCGGGCGACGCGAGATCGGGTGCGGGTAAAAGCGGCGGCGTTCCGTCGGGGCCGCCCAGTACCATGGAAACGCAACCCAGGACACCCGGAGCGAACAGAAGGCAGGTCGGAGAGGCCGCAAGGCCCGGCTGATGGTCGAATCAACTCACACGAGGTCAACTCGGACGGGGCGTGACGACGGCGCACGCTCCCAGATAAAGATCGTGGTGCCGGACGACCATTCGATGGTGAGCCTTCTCGGCTCCCGGGACGAGCTCCTGCACGCGGTCGAGCGCGCCTTCGGCGACGCCGTCGACGTGCACGTCCGCGGCAACGAGATCACGGTCACCGGCCCGGAGAGCGAGACCGGGCTCGCGTCCCGGCTGTTCACCGAGATGCTGGAGCTGCTCAAGAACGGCGCCCAGCTCACCCCCGACGCGGTCGAGCGCAGCCTCGCGATGCTGCGCGGCGAGGGCGGCGAGCGCCCGGCGGAGGTCCTCACCCTGGACGTGCTGTCCAGCCGGGGCCGCACCATCCGCCCGAAGACGCTGAACCAGCGCCGCTACGTCGACGCGATCGACAAGCACACGATCGTGTTCGGCATCGGCCCGGCGGGCACCGGCAAGACGTACCTGGCGATGGCCAAGGCCGTCCGCGCGCTGCAGGACAAGAAGGTCAACCGGATCATCCTGACGCGCCCGGCCGTCGAGGCGGGCGAGCGGCTCGGCTTCCTGCCCGGCACGCTCTACGAGAAGATCGACCCGTACCTGCGGCCGCTCTACGACGCGCTGCACGACATGGTCGACCCCGACTCGATCCCGCGCCTGATGGCCGCCGGCACCATCGAGGTCGCGCCCCTCGCCTACATGCGGGGCCGCACCCTCAACGACTCGTTCATCATCCTCGACGAGGCGCAGAACACCTCGCCCGAGCAGATGAAGATGTTCCTCACCCGGCTCGGGTTCGGGTCGAAGGTCGTCGTGACCGGCGACGTCACCCAGGTCGACCTGCCGAACGGGCAGCTGAGCGGCCTCCGCGTCGTCCAGGACATCCTGGAGGGCGTCGAGGACATCCACTTCTCCCGGCTGGACAGCCGCGACGTCGTCCGGCACAAGCTGGTGACCGACATCGTCGACGCCTACAACCGGTACGACGAGGCGCGGGTGCCGGAGTTCAAGCAGGGCGCCAACGGCCGCGGCGCGCCGCGCAAGCGGGGGCGGCAGTGAGCATCGAGGTGCTGAACGAGTCGGGCGCCGCGGTCGACGAGAAGGGCATCGCCGCCCTCGCCCGGCACGTCCTCGACGGCCTGCGCGTCCACCCCCTCGCCGAGCTGTCGATCCTGTTCGTCGACGAGGCCGCGATGACCGAGCTGCACGAGAAGTGGATGGACGAGCCCGGCCCCACGGACGTCCTGTCGTTCCCCATGGACGAGCTGCGCCCCGGCCACATGTCCGGCGGCGCGGACGAGGACGGCGAGACCGACCCGAGCCTGCTCGGCGACGTCGTGCTGTGCCCGTCGGTCGCCGAGAAGCAGGCGAAGGACGCCGGGCACTCCACCGAGGACGAGCTGGAACTGCTGTGCACGCACGGCATCCTGCACCTCCTCGGCTACGACCACGCCGAGCCGGAGGAGCACAAGGAGATGTTCGGCCTGCAGGCCGGCCTGCTCGCCTCCTGGCGGGAGGAACGCGGCCGCTGATGAGCACCGCGCAGGGGTGGCTGACCGCCCTGGCGGTGGGCCTGGTCCTGATGGCGGGCCTGCTGGCCGGCGCCGAGACCGCGCTCGCCCGCGTCTCCCGGGTCACCGTCGAGGAACTCGTCCGCGAGAACCGGCGCGGCGCCGGCAAGCTCGCCGAGGTCGTCGCCGACCCCGCCCGCTACGTGAACATGGTCCTGCTGCTGCGGATCGGCTGCGAGCTGGTCGCCACCGTCATCGTCGCGGACCTGTCCATCTCCTGGCTCGACGAGACCTGGCGCGCCTACGTCGTCGCCGCCGCGATCATGATCGTGGTCAGCTACGTCGTGATCGGGGTGGGTCCGCGCACGCTCGGCATCCAGCACGCCGGCCGCATCGCGCTCGCCGGCGCCGCGGTGATCCACCCCGTCACCCGGGTGCTCGGGCCGCTGCCCCGGCTGCTGATCGCGCTCGGCAACGCCCTCACCCCCGGCCGCGGCTTCCGCGAGGGCCCCTTCGCGTCCGAGGCCGAACTGCGCGACCTCGTCGACCTCGCCGAGCAGCGCAGCCTGATCGAACCGGACGAGCGGCAGATGATCCACTCGGTGTTCGAGCTGGGCGACACCCTCGTCCGCGAGGTCATGGTGCCCCGCACCGACATCGTGTTCATCGAGCGCGGCAAGACCCTCCGGCAGGCGATGTCGCTGGCGCTGCGCAGCGGCTTCTCCCGCATCCCCGTCGTCGGCGAGAACGAGGACGACGTCGTCGGCATCGCCTACCTGAAGGACGTCGTCCGCCGCAGCCAGGAGAACCCCGCCGGCGAGGCGGTCGAGACCGTCGGCTCGATCATGCGGGACGCGACGTACGTCCCGGACAGCAAGCCGATCGACGAACTGCTCCGCGAGATGCAGGCCCGCCAGATCCACCTCGCCGTGGTCATCGACGAGTACGGCGGCACCGCCGGCCTCGTCACCATCGAGGACATCCTGGAGGAGATCGTCGGGGAGATCACCGACGAGTACGACCGCGAGATCCCGCCCGTGACCTGGCTCGACGACGGCGCCGCCCGTGTCACCGCCCGGCTCCCCGTCGAGGACCTCGCCGAGCTGTTCGACGTCGAACTGGACGCCGAGGAGGTCGAGACCGTCGGCGGCCTGCTCGCGCACGCCCTCGGCCGCGTCCCGATCGAGGGCTCCACCGCCGAGGTCGGCCCCGCCGACGGCGACGCCCCCGTCCTGTCCCTCAAGGCCGAGACGATCGCCGGCCGCCGCAACCGCGTAGGCACCGTCCTGGTACGCAGGCTGAGCTAGCCCAGGGGGGCGACCCCCTGGAACCCCCGTCACGACGGACGGGCTGTTTCCCCGCTCCGCTGGCGCTCCGCGGCGAAACAGCC
>NZ_JBEYYT010000723.1:0-3154 GCF_040645715.1 Spirillospora sp. NPDC046719
GCCCCAGGCCGAGCCGCTCCCGTCGTTGTTCGCGACGATTGCGAACACAATGGCCGCCGCGGCGGCCGCCACCAGCGCGATGCCGGACAGGACGGCGCGCAGGCCCAGCGCGCTCCGCGCGGTCAGCGGCTCGTTCCCCGGCGGCTCCTCGCGCCCGCCGTGCCCGCCGTCCTCGCGGTGTCCGCCGTCATCGCGGTGCTCCCCGCCCTCGTCGCCGTGGTGGTCGTGCTCGCGGCCGCGGTCGTCGTCGTCCGGGCCGGGGCTCGCGGCGGTCACCGCGCGAACGTGCCGACGAGCGTGCCCGACGCCACGACCTTGTCCTCGACGGCGTCCCTCAGCTCCTCCGCCGTGAAGCCGTCCCGCAGCCCGGACGGCTCCGACAGCCCGTACAGGCGGAAGAAGTAGCGGTGCGGGTCGTCGCCGGCCGGCGGCTTCGGCCCGCCGTACCCCTCGGTCCCGTAGTCGTTGCGGCCGAGGACCGCGCCCGTCGGCCGCTCGCCGGCGTCCAGCCCGGTGGTGACCGGGTCGATCCCGGCGACCAGCCAGTGCGCGAACGTCCCGACCGGGGCGTCCGGGTCCTCGCAGGCGAGCGCCAGCTCCACCACCTCCTCCGGGACCGGCGACCACTCCAGCGGCGGCGAGACGTCGCCCCTGTCGTGCGAGTACTCCGACGGCATGAGCGTGTGATCGTCGAATGCGGCACTGCGCAGCGTCATCTCTTCCATGCGGGCCTCGTGCCCGGTGCGGGCACGACGATGCACGCCGCGCCGCCGCCTTCGGTCAGTCGGCGCTGGACGCCGCCCAGATGTTGATCCCGGCCTCCACCGCGTCCCGGTCGATCGCCTCCAGCTCGTCCGGGGTGAAGTCGAGCCGGTCCAGCGCGGCGAGGTTCTCCTCCAGCTGCGCGACGCTGCTCGCGCCGATGAGCGCCGAGGTGACCCGCTCGTCCCGCAGCGACCAGGCGAGGGCCATCTGCGCGAGGGACTGGCCGCGGCCCCGGGCGATCTCGTCGAGCGTCCGGACGTGCCGGACGTTCTCCTCGGTGAGCAGGTCGCTGGAGAACGAGGTGTTCCGGCTGGCCCGCGACCCCTCCGGGATGCCGCCGAGGTACTTGCCGGTGAGCATGCCCTGCGCCAGCGGCGAGAACGCGATGCAGCCGACGCCCTCCTCCTCCAGGGTGCCGAGCAGGCCGCCCTCGATCCACCGGTTCAGCATCGAGTAGGACGGCTGGTGGATCAGCAGCGGCGTCCCCATCTCCCGCAGGATCCGCGCGGCCTCCGCGGTGCGCTTCGGCGAGTACGACGAGATCCCCGCGTACAGCGCCTTCCCGGACCGGACGGCGTGGTCCAGCGCGCCCATCGTCTCCTCCAGCGGCGTGTCCGGGTCGAACCGGTGGCTGTAGAAGATGTCGACGTAGTCCAGGCCCATCCGCTTCAGGGACTGGTCGAGGCTGGCGAGCAGGTACTTGCGCGACCCCCACTCGCCGTACGGGCCCGGCCACATGTCGTAGCCGGCCTTCGTGCTGATGACGAGCTCGTCCCGGTAGGGCGCGAGGTCCTCGCGCATGATGCGGCCGAAGTTGGTCTCCGCCGACCCGTAGGGCGGTCCGTAGTTGTTGGCGAGGTCGAAGTGCGTCACCCCGAGGTCGAACGCCCGCCGCAGGATCGCCCGCTGGACGTCGATCGGGCGGTCGTCGCCGAAGTTGTGCCACAGCCCGAGCGAGATCGCGGGGAGCCGCAGCCCGCTGCGCCCGCACCGCCGGTAGGGAAGTCGTTCGTATCGGTCGCCGTCGGCCGTGTAAGTCATGGTCACGAGTATTTCAGGCGCGCCCCGCCCGCGCCCCGGCGGCGGCCTCGACGCAGGCGCGCACGAAGTCGCGCAGGACGGGATCGGTCGCGTCCCGCCGCCACACGACGGCGCGGACGGCCGGCGCGACGCCCTCCACCGGCCGGTAGAGGATGCCCGGCCGTGCGTACACGCGGGCGCTCGACTCGCTGATCATCGCGACGCCGCGCCCCGACAGCACCGCCTGGAGCCAGTCCTCGGAGTTGTCGACCTCGGCGCCGATCGCGGGGGTCCGGCCGAACTCGGCGGTCGCGAGCCAGAACTCGCGGAGCGGGCCGGACGAGGCCGGCAGCGCGACGAACCTCTCGCCGCGCAGGTCGTCCAGCCGGACCGTCGCCCGCGCGGCCAGCGGGTGCTCCGCGGGCAGCGCGACGCGGCGGGGCTCGCGGCGCAGGATCTCCGCGTCCAGGCTCTCCTGGCCGGGCACCGGCAGCGGGATGAACGCGGCGTGCGCCCGGCCGTCGAGGACGCCGCCGGCCGGGTCGTGCCAGTCGCCGAGCCGGAGGTCGGGCCGCCAGCCGGGACGGAGCCGAGCGAACCGGGCGATGACGGGCTCGATCGTCTCGGCGTCCATGCCGGAGTGGTACTCGACGCGGAGGACGCGGGACGCGGCGTCCCGGGCCCGGCGCACGCCCGCGAGCCAGGTGTCGAGGTCGCCGACCACGCCGCGCGCGACGGGCAGCAGCGAGCGGCCCGCGTCGGTCAGCGCCACGCCCTGGCGGCTGCGCTCGAAGAGCGTCACGCCCATCTCCAGCTCCATCCGCCGGATCGACTTGGAGAGCGCGGGCTGGGCGATGCGCAGCCGTTCCGCGGCGCGGGTGAAGTGCAGTTCCTCGGCGACCGCGACGAAGTACCGGAGCGACCGGACCGCAATGTCCATGCCCGAATGCTAATTCCATTCAGGCATAACGATGGATCTTCGACGCGGCGGCGCGGCCGGGCCAGCCTTGGGGACCGAGGAGGGGGACAGTGACGACCACTGAGATCGAGATCGAGACCGCCCGCCCGGCGGGGAGCACCGGCCGGCCGTGGGCGGGGATGGGCGCGATCGTGCTGACGTCCGTGGCGGCCATGACGCCGGCGTTCGGCGTCGCGGCGCTCGCCACGCCCGTCGAACGCGGGCTGGGCGTCTCCGCCACCGGGTTCGGGCTGGCGCTGAGCGGCTTCTTCGCGGCGAGCGCGCTGGGCTCGTTCGCCGCCAAGCGCGTCGCGGCGCGGCTGCCCGTGCCGGTGGTGCTGGCGGCGGCCGGGGTGCTCGCGCACACCGCGCTGGCGCTGGCGGCGGCCGCCGGGAACCCGGCCGCGCTGG
>NZ_JBEYYT010000724.1:0-3132 GCF_040645715.1 Spirillospora sp. NPDC046719
CGGCCGGGACCACCCGGACCGGCCACGGGCCGTCACGTCAGGAATCGCCCGTCGCGACGGGATTGGCGGGGTCGGCGACCCAGTTCGACCAGGATCCGACATAGAGGGCCGCGGGTATCCCCGCGAGGTGGAGCGCCAGGATCTCGTGCGCCGCCGTCACCCCGGAACCGCAGTAGGCGCCGACGTCCAGCGCGTCGGTCGCGCCGAGCTGCGCGAACCGCTCGCGCAGCAGCTCCGGCGGCAGGAACCGGCCGTCCACGCCGACGTTCCCGGACGTCGGAGCGTTCCGAGCGCCCGGGATGTGCCCGGCGACCGGGTCGACGGGCTCGGTCTCGCCGCGGTACCGCTCGGCGGCGCGGGCGTCCAGCAGCACCCCCGCCGTCGCCAGCGCGGCGGCCCCCTCCGCGTCCAGCACGGGCAGCCGGCCCGGGCGGGCGAAGAAGTCGCCCGGCTTGACGTCCGGCTCCTCGGTGGTGACCGGGTGGCCCGCCTCCGTCCAGGCCCGGTAGCCGCCGTTCAGCACGCGGACCTTGTCGTGGCCGAAGTAGCGCAGCGACCACCAGACGCGCGCCGCGGCCGTGGAGTCGGCGTCGTCGTAGACGACGACGAGCCGGTCCCCCGACACGCCGGCGCGGCGCATCGCGGCCTCGAAGTCACCGGACGGAGGCAGCGGATGGCGCCCGGCCGGCCCCGGCGGCCCGGCCACGTCGCGGTCCAGGTCGACGAACACGGCTCCGGGGAGGTGGCCCTTGCGGTAGGAGTCGATTCCCGGCGGCCCCGCCAGATGCCAACGCACGTCCAGCAGGACCAAGGGGGTCTGCTGCCGGAGCAGCCGGTCCAGCGCGGGCACTTCGATGAGAGGGTGCACATCGCCAGTTTGACCTTCGTCGCCCTGATTGAGGAGGGGCTCGGCGGGGTTCGTCACGACCGGCAGCCTACGCACCACCGGCCCCGGGACACGCCGTGCGCACGGATTCCACGACGGCCCAGGTCAGCGCCGGGGACGGCAATGGGTCGGGGGCAGCGGGTCGGGGACTGCAGCGCGTCGGGGGCGGCGGCGCGGTCAGGGGCGGGTCGCCGTCAGCAGCGGGACGATCTGCTCGGCCGCCACGAGAGAGCCGTGCATGCCGACCATCCGGGTCAGCCAGGGCTCCCGCTCGGACGCCACGATCGCCAGGTCCGCGTGCGGCACCGCGATCACGTCGCCGATCCGCTCGGCCATCCCCGGGGCGAGCGGGCCGAACCAGCCGTCCGCCACCGCCTTCTCGCGCGGCACGACCCACGCCCGGTCGCCGACCAGCGCCGTCCACGCGGCGAGGACGTCGTCATGGGCGCCCGGCTCGCTGTAGACGTACCGGCAGCGCGCGTCGCCGCCGAGCAGCGCCACGCCCTCGCCCAGCTCGGGGACGGTGTCGGCGTCGATCCGTTCCACCGGGTCCACCATGCCGTGGTCGGCGGTCACGTACAGCGCCGACCCCGGCGGCAGGACGGCGGCGAGCTCCTGCACGAGGACGTCCACGAACCGCAGCTGGTGCCGCCACTCGGCGGACCCCACCCCGAACCTGTGCCCCGTCGAGTCGAGATCCGGGTGGTAGACGGTCACGAGCGACCGGTCGCCGCGCCGCAGCGCCCGCTCGGCCCGCCCGACGAGCTGGCCCAGGCTGTCCGCCGCGACGTAGTCGGCGCCGCGGGTCGTGGCCCGGCTGAGCGGCGAGTCCCGGTACAGGCCGAGGGACACGTAGGAGGCCGCGACGCCCGCCGCCGCGGCCCGCTGGTAGATCGTCGGCGCGGGCTGGAAGCGCTCCGGGTCGACCGAGTCGTCCCGCCAGCGCAGGCAGTTCAGCAGCCGCCCCGTGCCCGGGATCGCGACCTGCACGCCCAGCAGGCCGTGCCCGCCGGGCGGCAGGCCGGTGCCGAGCGACCCGAGGCTGGTGACGGTCGTGGCGGGGAACCCCGCGCTGATCGGCCCGCCGCCCATCGCGGTCAGGTACGGCGCCTCGCCCGGATGGGCGCGGAGCTGCTCCCAGCCGAGCCCGTCGATCACCAGCACGCAGGCGCGCGGCAGCGCGGGCAGGCCGAGCGCGTTCACCGCGTCCGGGACGCCCATCGCGGCCAGCACCGACACCGGGACGTCGGCGAGCGCGCCCGCCCCGTAGTCGGGCACGGGCGGCGGCGGGGCTCCGCTCACCGGCCGCTCACCGCGCGGTCGCCGCGGACAGCTCCTCGGCGAAGGCCAGCACCTGCGCGACGGCGTCGGCGCCGTCGGCGGCCTCGCTCACCCGCAGCGACAGGTCGTCGGCGGTGACGCTGCCGGTGTAGCCGTGGTCGGCCTCGCAGTTCTCGTCGCCGCAGGTCGCGGGCTCCAGGTCGATGTGCGCGATGGCGCCCCACCCGATCGTCAGCACCACCTCCGTCGGCGGCACCCCCGGCACGTACGAGGCCGGGTCCGGGACGACCCGCGTCACCGCGACCGACTGGACGCGCTCCAGCTTCACCGCCTCCGTGGTGGTGGACGCGTGCGGGCGCTCCATGCCCTCGCCGGGCGGATGCTCGTCGGTGTGGCACACCAGCAGCCGGCTCGCGGACAGCACGAGCACCGTCACGTGCCGCCGGACCTCCATCGCGGGGTCGAACGTCGCCTCGTGGTGCACGACGTACGCGACGACGCGCTCGTCCCCGATGGCCGACTCGACCGCGTCCGCGACCAGGGCCGGGTAGTAGCCGCTGCGCTCGATCGCCGTGCGCAAACCATGAGCGGTCGCTCGGGTTTCCCTCATGCCCCTATCCTGCCCTGTCCGGGGCCGGACGCGCACATGCCCGCCGCGGCGGGAGATCACCGACGCGGCCTCGGCCGCACGAGCCCGCGCGGCCCCCTGGCGGCGGCCCCGGGCAGGCCCGGAGCGCGGACCGCACGGGTACCCGACGGGCACGCGGGTACGGGGGTCGTATGGACGAGAAAGAGCCGCTGCCGACCCCGCAGCCGGTGCCCCCGCCGACACCGGACCCCGCCCCCGCGCCGGAACCGCTGGTCCCGCCGACCGAGCCGCCGCCCGGCCCCATGCCGGGCCCCGGACCCCAGCCGCCGAGGCCCGTGCCGCCGGGACCCGCGCCCGACCCCGTCCCGCCCGGTCC
>NZ_JBEYYT010000725.1:0-3110 GCF_040645715.1 Spirillospora sp. NPDC046719
GGGCGTCCTGGACGCGACGGGCCTTACTTCGTGTCTTCGTCCTTGGCCTCGGCGGCAGGGGCCTCCTCAGCGGCGGCCTCAGCCGTCTCCGCGGGGGTCTCCTCGGCGGACTCGGCGTCATCGGCGGGCGACTCGGCGGTCTCGCCCTCGGCCTCGGCCTCGGCGGTCTCGCCGTTCAGCTCGCGCTGCACGGCCTCCACGTCGATCACGTTGCCGGACTCGTCCTTGATCGTGACGTGCTCGACCACGAGGTTCAGCGCCTTGCTGCGCAGCACCTCCGACACGATCGCCGGGAGCTGGTTGTTCTGGGTGAGGTACTCGGCGAGCTGCTGCGGCGCCACGCCCATCTGCATGGCCTGCGTGACGACGTACTCGCTGAGCTCCTCGTTCTCGACGCCGAGCTCCTCCTGGACGGCGAGCTGGTCGAGGACGAAGCCGCCCTTGACGGCGAGCCGGGCCGCGTCGGCGACCTCGGTGTCGAACTCCTCCTCGGACTTCTCCTCGTCCTTGAGGTAGTCCTCCTTGGACATCCCCGCCATCTGGAGCTGCTGCTCCAGCTGCTGGTTGCGGCGGCCGATCTCCTCCTCCACCACCTTCTCGGGCAGCGGGATGTCGATCTTCTCCAGCAGCGCCTCGAGGGCCTTGTCGCGGGCCTCGGACAGCTGCTGCAGCCTGACCTGCCGGCCCAGCCGGGTCCGGACGTCCTCGCGCAGCTCCTCGATGGTGTCGAACTCGCTGGCGAGCTGGGCGAACTCGTCGTCCAGCTCGGGCAGGTTCTTCACCTTGACGCTCTGCACCGTGACGGTGATCTCGGCCTCCTCGCCGGCGTGCTCGCCGCCGACCAGGGTGCCGGTGAAGGTCTTGTCCTCGCCGGCGGACAGGCCGACGAGGGCCTCGTCCAGGCCCTCGATGGCGGACTTGCTGCCGACCTCGTAGGAGTAGCCGGTGGTGGAGGCGTCCTCCACCTCCTCGCCGTCGATCTTGGCGACCAGGTCGACGGTGGCGAAGTCGCCCTCCTCGACGGCGCGCTCGGCGGTGGTCAGCGACGCGAACCGCTCGCGCAGGTTGCCGACGGTCTCGTCGACCTGCTCGTCGGTCACCTCGGCGTCGTCGACGACGACCTCGATGCCGTCGTAGTCCGGCACCTCGAACTTCGGCCGGATGTCGACCTCGGCGGTGAAGGCGAACTGGGAGCCGTCGTCCAGCTCCGTCACCTCGACCTCCGGCTGGCCGAGAACGAAGATCTCGGTCTCCTCGACGGCGCGGCCGTACAGCTCGGGAAGCGCGTCGTTGACCGCCTCCTGCAGGACCGCACCCCGGCCGACGTACTTGTCGATCAGCGGGGCGGGGACCTTGCCGGGCCGGAAGCCCTTGATCCGCACCTGCTGCGAGATCTCCTTGTACGCCTTGTCGAGGTTCGGCTTGAGCTCGTCGAACGGAACCTCGACGGTGAGCTTGACCCGGGTGGGGGTCAGCTCCTCGACATCGGTCTTCACTGGGGTAGGTCTCCTTGATCGGGCGCTGTCTCGGCCGCGGCGTTCGACGCGTGCTCTTTCCTGCCTGCGAGCGCCCGGCCTCGGCGCACACGGCCGCGATGCCGCTGCCCGTCTGCGTCTTCTCAGCCGGTCGGTCTTCGCGGGCGCGGGCATGCCGAGATGCGGCTCCGCGCCCTCGCGCGCCAAGTCTATGGGGTCGCGGCGGCGTCTGCGGACATCGCGGGGGCGGTGGACCGGCGAATCGCTGTCAACAATCCCGTACAGGCAGTGACATTTGGCACCCGCACCCCCCATACTCGTCCGGGATGAACGGGATAGCCGCGGCCTTCAGCGCGACCGGTCTGTACTACCTGGGGTTCGCCGTCTTCAAGTTGGCGGCGGACCGGATGGCCCCTGTACGGGGCAACCGCATCCTGCACATGATCTGGACGATCGTGAGCAACTGGATCTTCCTCATCGCCCTCGCGATCGTGCTCGGCGGCCTCGGCCTGCAGATCGTCGCGCTCGGCAAGCTGCCGCTGTCCACCGCAGTGCCGATCTTCATGTCCGGGGTCGTCCCGCTGCTGCTCATCGCGATGGTGTTCTTCGGCGAGCGGCTCACCGCCCGCGAGTGGCTCAGCCTGCTGCTGATCGCCGCCGCGATCCTGCTGCTCACCGCGTCGATCAGCGGCCACGAGCCGATCCGGTCGGTCGCCGTGCCGCTGTGGAAGATCGCGGTGGTGGTGGCCCCGGCGGTGCTGGTGCCGCTACTGATCCTCGTCCTCGGCGACCACCGGCCGGAAGGCCGGCACGCCCGGCCCGTCACCGGCATCGCCTACGGGCTGAGCTCCGGTTTCCCGGTCGGCACCGCCGAGCTGGCCATCAAGGGCTGGAGCGACGACGCGCACGCCACCAGCCTGCGGATCGCCACGACGCCCTGGCCGTACCTGACGGTGCTGGCGGCGGCGATCGGCTTCGGGATCATGGTGATGGCGTTCCAGCGCTGCCGGGTGTCGATCGTGTCGACCGTGATGACGGTGAGCGCCAAGTCGTACCTGCTGACCATGGGCACCTTCATGTACGCGGAGCCGTGGCCGAAGGACATGGGGCACTCGGCGATGCGGTTCGGGGCGCTGCTGCTCGGCGCGGTCGCCGTCCTGCAGTTCCCCCGGCACCGGCCGGTTCAGGAGGACGAGCGCCCGCGCGAGGACGTCTCCGCCGCGCAGGACCCGTTCGGCGGTCCTTCGGTGGGCGGTCCCGTGCTCGGTGGGCCGCAGCTCGGGCAGCAGCCGGCCGCCGAGGAGGAGCCGGGGCGGTATTCGGTGCCGCCGCAGCGCAGCCCCTACGCGCAGGACCCGCTGGGCACGGGTCCGTACAACCTGCCGAACACGCCGCCGCGAGGCGGGTCGCCGCGCAGGCCCGCGCAGGATCCGCGCCGCTCCTCCGCGCCCGAGCGCCACACCGAGACGGGGTCGGACGGACGCTGGCGCGGCACCGGCCGCTGACCGGAACGGGCCACCTCGCCGCCGGGCGCCGCCGGGCCGCGGCGTAGCGCTTCCGAACCGCGAACGGCCGGCCGGCGGCCGGCCCGGGGAGCGGGGCGAGGGGGGGAGGGAAGAGCCGCGGGGGGGGCAA